>CBFGYX010000312.1:0-3086 GCA_965653075.1 uncultured bacterium | reverse complement strand
AGAGTCTTCGGATATCGAGCGTCGCATCCTCCTGGGCACGGCTCGCCTCAAATCGGCGCTCGGTCTCAGGCTGCATGCTCGTCTCGACGTACTGGCGCATGAGATCCGCCGAGCGGACGATCCTCGATGCGACATCCCCGCCGAAATGCGCATCGAGTGCAGGAAGGATCTCGCTTCGGAGGGCGCCGCGCCGGTAATCCGGTGATTCATTCGAGGCGTCGTCGCGCCATGATAAACCGCGGTGGCGCGCGTAGTCGATGATGTCGGCACGGCGGAGCGGCAGGAACGGCCGAACGAGCATGACGCCCTCCCCGAGCCGGCGCTGAGCGGGCATCCCCGCGAGCCCCTCGGGTCCGGCGCCGCGAAGCAGATTCAGCAGCACCGTCTCGGCCTGGTCGTCGGCGTGATGTGCCACGGCTACGTAATGCGCGCCGTGATCGGCGGCGGCCTCGAGGAAGGCGTTGTACCGGAGATCCCGCGCGACCACCTGGATGGAATCTCCTCGCTCCTGGGCGATGGCCGTGGTGTCGAACGTCTGCACGACGAGCGGGACGTTCATCTCGGCGGCATACTCGCGCACGAACGCCTCGTCTCCATCCGACGCATCGCCGCGTAGCTGGTAGTTCAGATGCACGGCGATCGGCCTGTAACCCAGCTCAGCAAGGACCGCGAGCAAAGCGACCGAGTCCACTCCCCCGCTCACGCCGACGACAACTTTAGCCGGTGCCGGCGGGAGAAGCTGATGCCCATCCATGCACCCGGCCGTGAACCCGGCGGTGCGCTCGACGATCGGGTGCCGGGTCATGGCGGCGGTCACCGGCCGAAGCGTTTGTCCAGCTCCTCGATCGGAATTTTGATGAGGGTCGGACGGCCATGCGGGCACGCGTACGGCATCTCGCAGTCGAAGAGCTGATCGATGAGACCGCGCATCTCCTTCGTGGTGAGGCGCACACCCGGCCGGATGGCGCTGCGGCGCGCGATGCTCTTGGCAAGATTCTCCTTCCCCTTAATCTGCAGCCCCTGCCGATACGCCTTGTATTGATCGAGGATGTCGCGCAGGACGGTCCGCTCATCGCCGGCGCGGATCTCCGCCGGCACGCCTCGGATGACGACGGACCGGCCCGAGAAGGGCTCGACGTCGAAGCCAAGCGAGCGGAAGTCGTCGATGAGCTCCTTGAAGAGCTCGAAGTCAGGCGCCGAGAACTCGACCGTGTGCGGGAAGAGGAGCTGCTGCGAGAGCCCCATCCCGTTCTCCATGCTCTGCAGCGCTTGTTCGTAGAGCACACGCTCGTGCGCGGCGTTCTGGTCGAGCACCATCAGTCCCGACTTGATCTGCGTGAGGATGTACTTCTCGTGCAGTTGCCAGAGGAGGCGGTCGTCTTGCGGCCCGGCGGCATCGTCGGTTGTTGGGGATGCGGCATCCGACATCTCGACCGGCGTGCTATCGAACGGGCCGCCGTAAAGGCGAGCGGAGAGTTCGCCCGGGGATTCAGATGGGTGCCATGACGGACGTTCCGCTCGGGCGCCGTCGCCGAACGAGCCGTCGGAGCCCGGAGAAGGGGTCGGCAGGAACGGCTTCGCCGACGGCGATGTGCCCGATGCGCCCGCAGCGAAAGGACGGGCTTCGAAAGGCCTATCTTCAAAAGGACGGGCATCAAAAGGACGGGTGCCGGACTGCGTGGCGTCGAATGAGCGGCCGAATGCGGAGCCTCCCATCGCCGATGCCTCATCCATCTGCGGCGTCAAATGCTCCTTGCCAAGCGTGCGCCTCACCACCGACTTGACGAACGCATACACGCCGCGCTCGTCGTCGAACTTAATTTCGGCTTTCGTCGGGTGGACGTTGACATCGATGTGCCGCGGGTCGAGCTGCAGGAAGAGCGCAAAGAACGGAAACGAGCCGTCCGGCAGCAGCCCTTCGTACGCCGACGTGACGGCGTGATCAATGTAACGGCTCTTCACATGACGCCCGTTGACGAAGAGGTACTGATCGCCCCGCGTGCGGCGGTTGAAGTCGGAATGGCCGATGACGCCCCGGACCGACAGGTAGCTCGTCGTCTCCTCGACGCGGTAGGTGCGCGTGGCGAAGTCGTCGCCGAGCAGCGCGCGGATGCGGCGGAAGAGCGCCCGGTGGCGGTCGGTATCGTCGACGGGCGGCACCTGCACGACCTCGGCGTCGTCGTGGACGAGCCGGAAGCCGACGTCCGGATTCGCAAGTGCCATCACCTGGAAGGCGTCGACCACATGCTTGAACTCGGTGGCGGGCGACTTCAGGAAGTTGCGGCGCGCGGGGACGTTGTAGAACAAGTTGCGGACGGCGATCGAGGTGCCGTTGGCCGTGGCACACGGTTCATTCGCCGCCGTCACGCCCCCTTCGACGCGGATGAGCGTCCCGGCGTCGGCGTCGACCTGTTTGGTGCGCAGCTCGACGTGAGCGACCGACGCGATCGAGGCGAGCGCCTCGCCGCGGAAGCCGAACGTAGCGATGCGCTCGAGATCGGAGGCGTCCTGAATTTTGCTCGTCGCGTGGCGCTTGAAGCAGGTCACGGCGTCCTCTGGCGTCATGCCGCCGCCATCGTCGACGACCTGGATGAGCTCGCTGCCTGCCGACTTCAGGATGACGTCGATGTGGCGGGCGCCGGCGTCGAGCGCGTTCTCGATGAGCTCCTTGGCAACCGATGCGGGCCGCTGCACCACCTCCCCCGCCGCGATCTTATTGGCGAGGGTTTCGGGCATCACCCGGATGATTCCGGCTGCCGTGCTTTCAGAGGATGTCACGCGTGGGTCGAACTCGGTGAGGTGGGGATGTGGCGGTAATGCGGTCGCGGTAATTCAGAAGCGACTGACCGGCTGAAGATCGACGTATGATGTCAACCCAGTGCGTTGTAAATGAAAAGCACCATGCCGAGCAGGATCATCAGATAAATGATGCCGAGCGGACTGCGCCGCCTGCTCAGGGTACGGCGCTGGATACGGATGTTCCGCCGCTCCCTTTCTTCCTTCTTGGGATCATAGAAGCGCGGTTCGTAATCGAAACGGCGAGGCTGCCGCCTTCTGTGACCGGACGTGAATAAAGCCATAACCTC
>CBFGYX010000311.1:0-3095 GCA_965653075.1 uncultured bacterium | reverse complement strand
ATCGTACGCCTCATTCGCGGTTCGTCGGACGCCTTGATCTGCAAAATATTTCTGCGGCCTGTACGGCATGTTTATTTCAACAGGTTGATTAGCATCTTAACCTATGCCTCATCAGCGAATCGGCCTTCTCATCATGGGCCTGGCCATCGTCCTCGCGATCGTCGGCCTGCTGGTCTGGTCCGGCGCGCTCTCGTGGTTCGGGCGGCTGCCGGGCGATATCCGCATCCGGAACGAACACACCCGGGTGTTCATCCCTATCACCTCGATGCTGCTGATATCGGTTGTGCTGTCGATCATACTCGCGGTTGTCCGGCGTTTCCTGTAACAGCGTCCTGCCACACTTGCACCTCCGAATTCGTGGGAGGGTTGTGTATCGCGAGGCGTCCGAAACCGGCATTGCAGGTAAGCATATGGATGCAGCGCGCTTTCCCTCCATCTCTCTACCTACCATGAAGCATCGCATCATTGCCGTGCTCGTGCTTGTGACAGCGATCACCGGCACGGGGCGGGCCCAGGAGTCCGAACTCACCGTCGACCAGATCATGCAAGCGCCGGAGACCTGGATCGGCGCGTGGCCGAGCAGAATCAGTTGGGCGGAAGACGGATCAGCGATGTACTTCTGGTGGAATCCGAAAGGCGAGTTTCCGGCCGATTCGCTCTATAAAGTCGTGCGAGGCGGAGCGGAGCCGATCAAGGTTACGCCGGAGGAGCGCCGCGCACCCGCGCCCAGGTTCTCGGGCTGGCACCACGGTGAGCATGTTTACGATGCGGGCTTCCGCCGAAAGGTCTTTGAGGCAGAAGGCGACATTTTCGTCTATGATCGACAGACGGGCGCCACGCAGCGTCTGACGCAGACGCTCGAACGTGAAAGCAATCCGCGATTTTCGTCCGACGGCGGCAGTATCGTATTCGTGCGCGGCGACAACCTCTTCCGCCGCCATCTCTCATCCGGGCTCGAAGAGCAGCTGACGGATTTACGGCGCGGCTCGGAGCCGCGCGATGCCGATCCCACGCCACAGCGAGCTGTTCTGCTCGAGCAGCAGGTGGAGCTAATCGACTACCTCCGCCGCCGGCGCGAGGAAGGCGAGGCGCGGGAGGCAGCGAGTGAACGAGATCGGAGTGCCCGCAACCTTCCGTCGACGCATTATTACGGCAATGGCGTCATCGGCAGGCTCGAGCTCGCACCCGGAGGTCGTTTTGTGTCGTTTTCGCGATCGCAGAGGCCGTCAGAGCCCGGCATGACCGAGGTTCACGCGTACGTTACCGAGAGCGGCTACGCCGAGAATCTCACCGCGCGGCCCAAGGTCGGTAGCCCCGTTACCGACATGGAGCTCTTCATACAAGACCTCCAGCGCGATACCACCTTCCGCATCGACCTGCACCAGCTGCCGGGATCGTACGACGTGCCGGCGTATCGGCGCGAGATGGGTGTGGAGGTGGACAGCAGCGAGACCAGACGTCAGCTGTACGTTTCGGCGTTCATGTGGAGTGGGGATGGACAGCACGCTGTGATCGACGTTCGCGCCACCGACAACAAGACCCGGTGGATCGCCCGGCTCGACCCGGAGAGCGGAAATCTGAGCGTAGTCGACCGGCAGCAGGATGACGCATGGATTGCCGGTCCGGGGATCTCATCGTGGAATCCAACAATCGGCTGGCTGCCGGACAACCGCCGCATCTTCTTCCAGAGCGAGGCCACGGGCTACAGTCATCTTTACACGGCGGATGTTCTGACTGGTGAAGTCCGCCAGGTAACAAACGGCAGCTTTGAAGTCTTCGACCCGATGCTGTCTCAGGATGGTCGCTCGTGGTACTTCACGTCGAGTGAAGTATCGCCGTTCGAGCGGCACTTTTATCGGATGGATGTGACGGGCGGTGAGCGAACTCGGCTGACTGCGCTCGAGGGAATGAACGACTTTGCGCTCGACCCCCGGGAGGAGTCGCTGGGTATCCTGCACTCCTTCACGACGCGGCCGCCGGAGGTCTATCTACAGGGTCTGCCGAGGCGAGGCCGTACCGCAGACGCCCGCCGGATCACACATTCGCCCACGGAGGAATGGCTGTCGTATGACTGGCGAACCGGTGACATCATCGACATCCCGGCATCCGACGGCGTCGATGTGCCCACGCAGATCTTCATGCCCGAGCAGCCGAACGGCGCAGCGGTGATGTTCGTCCACGGCGCCGGCTACCTCCAGAACGTGCACCACGGCTGGAGCAATTACTTCCGCGAGTTCATGTTTCACAACCTGCTGACGGACCTCGGTTACACGGTGCTCAACATGGATTTCCGCGCTTCGGCCGGTTATGGTCGCGACTGGCGGACCGCCATTTACCGGCACATGGGCGGGCGCGACCTGCAGGATTATGTCGACGCCTCACGCTACCTCGCCGCTGAGCATGGCATCGACCCCGAGCGCGTGTACATCTATGGCGGATCGTACGGGGGCTTCATCACGCTGATGGCTCTGTTCACCGAGCCGGAGCACTTCGGCGGCGGCGCTGCGCTGCGCTCCGTTACCGACTGGGCACACTACAACCACGGCTATACATCCAACATCCTGAATACGCCGGCCGAGGATTCGCTCGCGTATCGACGCTCATCCCCGATCTATTTTGCTGAAGGACTCGACGATCCGCTCTTGATCGCTCACGGGATTGTCGATGTCAATGTCCAGTTTCAGGACGTCGTGCGGCTCGCTCAGCGGCTCATTGAACTGCGGAAAGAGGATTGGGAGATGGCCGTCTATCCTGTTGAGGATCACGGCTTCACCGAGCCCGAGAGCTGGGCCGATGAGTACCGACGGATCCTCAAATACATTCGCTTGAGCGTCGGACCGGCTGAAGCAGCCCGCGGGGAAGTGCCGGTGCTTCGCGAGTGAGGAAAAATCGCTGAGCCGTTAAAAAGGCGGCAACCGGATAATCTCGAATATGCGGTGATATTCCGTGTTATAACAAACATCTCGCATGCGTGATCGTTTAATGGCCGCATGCAGAGGGCGAAATAGGGGAGGAGAGGAGCTCGCCCGCCGAGAAGTTTAAGTTCACATTGCCGCCCGAGAGTCGTCTCCGGCGGCCGAATAGCACAGGAGTTC
>CBFGYX010000310.1:0-3102 GCA_965653075.1 uncultured bacterium | reverse complement strand
TAATTTGCCCGCATCGCAATCCGCACGCCGGCGTTGAAGCCCGGCCACATCCGCAGTGAACGCAGGCGGGGCCTGCGTTCACTGCGGTGCGCCGGGACGGTGATGGCCTCCGCTTCGCGCCCATCGCTCTTGAGTCACACGCCGGACGCACATCCCTGCGCCCGGCGGTGATTCAATGAGCCTGGTTCATCTGCCGTGATTCGGCAGCCAATCCGCGCCTTTAATTTGCCCGCATCGCAATCCGCACGCCGGCGTTGAAGCCCGGCCACATCCGCACGAAGAAGTCACTCGACGATGTTTCGTAGACCGTCCACGGCGCGACTTCCGATCCATCCGTGTGGTTGCTGTAGTAGGTGTTGAACGTTGGTCCCGCAAAGACCGCCACATTCGGATGCGCCCAGTAACGCGCCACGAAACGCAAGCGCGTGATGCCCGCCCAGTCGGTGAACTCCTCGGTGTGCATCGACTGCGTGATAACGTCAACCGAGCCGCTGGCCCGCCCGCTGATGCCGAAATCATAGCCCAGGCCGGCAACGATCGCCCACTGCCATTCGCCCGCGCCGAAGAGTGCGCCGCCGCCCAGATAGTTCGACACGCTCCGCGTACCTGAACGCACCGCCGTAAACACGCCGCCGGTTTCATCGGCCCAGACGTCGACGGCGATGCCCACGTCATCCACATAACTCACCAGCCCGATCGGCACGCCGTCATGCGCTCGCGCCACGTTGACCACACCGACCTGCAATCCCGACACGTAAGGCGCGGTATTCACGAGACCGCCAATCTGCACGCCGCTCACTTCGCCCCGCGCGATGTTCGCGAGCCCGCCGATTTGCACACCACCGACATCCGCACCCGCCATGTTGACGAGCCCCGAAGCCTGCACGCCCCGCACATTCGCGTGCGTCAACGAAAGCAGTCCGGAAAACTGCGCGTCAACATCGCCGTCGGCGAGCCCGGCAATGCCCGACGCCTGAAGCCCCGACACACGCCCCCGCGCCAATCTGCACGCCGCTCACTTCGCCCCGCGCGATGTTCGCGAGCCCGCCGATTTGCACACCACCGACATCCGCACCCGCCATGTTGACGAGCCCCGAAGCCTGCACGCCCCGCACATTCGCGTGCGTCAACGAAAGCAGTCCGGAAAACTGCGCGTCAACATCGCCGTCGGCGAGCCCGGCAATGCCCGACGCCTGAAGCCCCGACACACGCCCCCGCGCCAGACTCAGCACGCCGGACCACTGGATGCCGCTCACATCCGCCGACGTGTTGACGACGCCCGCCGACTGAAAGCCCGTTACGGATCCGCCGACAAAGTTGCCGACGCCGGAAAACTGAGCGCCGCGCATCGGGCCGTCGACGGTGTTGATCATACCGCCGAACTGCGCACCACGAACGTAGCCCGTGTAGGCGTTCCACACAGAGCCGAATTCCACGCCCTCGAGTGCGTACGCCTGCCCCGCAAGCACATTAAAAGACACCTTGTTGACGATCGGCCGGTCGGTTTCCTTCGCAACGGCATCGCCGATACTGATGCCCGGCACGAGCGAGATATTAATAGGAAGTACGATGGGTTCGGTGTCGTCCGAGTGATCCTGAGCGCTCGCCGGAGCAGTAGTCGACATCAGCAGGATCAGGAAAATCCCTATAGAAGTGCGGCGTACGATGCTTGACATGATTCCGATATAATAGACAGAAGAGATGGGCCATCGGATCGTGTATGCGTAAACGCCGGCGGTTAGTTGAGGGCGCCGTAGCGGTTATGCATCAAGTTCGTGTTAAGAGTAGTGGCTGCGGCCGCAGAGAGGTGTGCATCCGGTGCACAGCCGCAATAAGCCGCGCATGGAGCGCGTTCTGGCTCGGATTTGGCGGTCTTCATCCGACAACAGGCTGTTTTATTGAGAGGTATGGAAATGTTGTACCGCCCAGCGTGCGGGGCAACAATGAAGTTGCCTGATCCGTTACTGCGAACTCCCCCGAATGTGTACGCCAGCATGTCATTACCCCGAGCCCACAATTCTGTACCCCGCCACTTTGGCCTGTGGGCGTTGATGCTCCTTTTTTTCCTGTCGGCGTGCGGTGGATCAGACCAGGGCAATGCTGGATGGGGTTCGCGGACCATCCCCTCCGTTGAGGTTGCCGAGACCCGCCTGGGATCGCTGCCGCTCGAGCAGCGGCTGAACGGCGTTGTTCATGCCGGCAATCAGGTTACGATTTATCCTGAAATCACGGGGCGGATCGAAGAGGTATACGTCGAGAACGGCGATCGAGTGACCCGCGGCCAGGCACTTGCACGGATCAATCCACGCCAGTTTGAAGATCAGCTTCGGCAGGCTCAGGCGAACCTTCGCATACAGCAGGCAACCGCCGAACAGTCGCGCGCCAGGCTTCGCCAGCTCGAGGCAGAGTTCGAGCGGACTCGGCGCCTCGCCGAGCGCGAGTTCACCAGCGACCTCGAGCTCGAGCGCCAGCGTGCACAATTAGACGCCGCGCGCGCCGAGTACGAACGCTCCCTCGGGCTCGTCGAACAGGCCGAGGCAACGGTTGCCGAACGCGAGGTGTCGATGCGCGAGACGGTCGTCCGCGCACCCGTCGACGGCCACGTCGGCGCCCGCAACGTGGAGGTCGGCATGCGCGTCGACGGGTCGACGTCCATGTTCATCGTCGGCGATCTCAGCAATATGCGCGTCCGGGTGACGCTGACGGAGGAGATGCTGAGCTTTATCGAGCCGGGCCAGACGGTCAATATTACATCAGAACGCCTGGGCGGCGGCGGACTCACCGCACAGGTTTCACGCATCTCGCCCTTCCTCCGCGAGTCGAGCTTCACCACCGAGGCCCAGATCGACGTTCCCAACACGAACGGCCGGCTGACGCCCGGCATGTACGTCGACGTCGACATCTTTTACGGCGAAACCGACGAAGCCACGCTCGTTCCCAACAGTGCCCTCATCGAAGATGCCGGCACGGGCCGCGTAGGTGTGTACCTCGTACCCGAGTTCTCCCCCGTGCAGCCTGAACAGGGCGAGGTCGTGCTCGAGCCCGCCACCGAAGCCGTGGGCCGGGGACCGGGTATATCCGAGCCGACACCGGTCGTCTTCC
>CBFGYX010000309.1:0-3107 GCA_965653075.1 uncultured bacterium | reverse complement strand
GCGCGAGAAGTCGCGCCGGTCGGAGTCGCCCACCCTGGCGCGCGGGCGGGAGTCGCCCTCACGGGTGAAGCGCTGTTCGCCCGTCACCTGGCCACGGCCGCTCACGCTCGGGCCGTCGCCGCGGCGGATGTTGACGCCGGCATCGGCCAGGGCCGCCGCATCGGAGGTCTCGAGCCAGAGCGACTCATCTCCGAGGCGAGCGCGCAGTTCGGCCGGGCGGCCTTCGGCGATGATACGGCCTTCATCGATGACGGCGACCCGATCACATTGCTCGGCCTCCTCCATTAAGTGCGTGGCTGCGATCATCGTCGTTCCGTACTCGTCTTTGAGGTCGGAGAGGAGGTCCCAGAAAATCCGCCGGGCTGCCGGATCGAGACCCGTTGTGGGCTCATCAAGCAGAAGAAGTTCGGGCTGATGCAAGAGGCCTCGAAGCAGATCGGCGCGGCGCTGAAGGCCTCCCGAGAGTGTGCTCACGCGGTCGTCGAGCCGTTCGGTGAGCCTGAAGTCGGCCGCCAGCGCTTCGACTCGATCCCGCATTTTGCGGCCCCCGATGCCGTAAAGCGCGGCGTTGGTCGCCGCGTTCTCACGAATCGTCAGCTCGGCGTCAAGGGCAGGATTCTGAAACACCATGCCGATCCGTCGACGCACGGCGTTCGGACTCGCTACCGGGTCGGATCCAAAAACCGAGACGCGGCCTTCCGTAGGTATGAGCAATGTCGAGATGATGCGGAAGAGGGTGGTCTTTCCGCCGCCGTTGGGGCCGAGAACGCCCAGTAGTATGCCGGGCGGGACTTCCAGCGAGACATCCCGCAGGGCCGGACGGTCGCCGTACCGATGCGACACGCTTCGGATGTTGAGCGCGGGGCCCATGAGTTGCCGGGTTTAGAGGCGAGTCAGATCAGATGATCGACCGCAATGAGCGCGACCAGAAGCGGGATATAATAAATGGAGGCCTTCAAGACGCCTCGTGCCGTCGTGCCCGTGCGTTCCTTGAGGAAGCGGAACGAGTACACGAGAAACCATCCCCCAAGAAATACAGCGCCGGCCAGATAAACGGCGCCGGCGAGCCCAAGCGCGAACGGCAGAATGCTCACGAGCACCATGAGAACAGTAAAGAACATCGCCTGGCCTGACGTCCGGATTCCCGTTGGATCGTTAACCGACGTCATGACGAATCCGCCGCGTGCATAGTCTTTGCGATACATCCATGCCAGCGCGAGGAAGTGCGGCATTTGCCACGCGGCGAGGATCAGAAAGATGGCCCATCCGCCGGCATGCAGATTCCCCGTCGCCGCTGTCCATCCGCCCAGCGCAGGCAATGCGCCCGGAATGGTGCCGACGAGCGTGTTCCACTCCGTCTTACGTTTGAGCGGCGTATAGACGAAGACATACGCCGCCGCCGCGATGCCCGCGAGAATCGCCGTGAGCGGATTCGTTAACGGACAAAGAATGCCGATTCCCGCGGCGATCAGAAAATACCCGACGTATTTCGCCTGTTGAACGGGGATTCGGCCGGTAGCGATCGGCCGGCCCGACGTCCGTTTCATCACGGCGTCGAGCGGTGCCTCGGTGGCGTGGTTAAGTACAGCCGCCCCGGCAGACGACAACACGACGCCGACGATGGTCACGAGCAGTATAAACCAGTCGAGGCCTCCCGGCGAGCCCAGCAGAAATCCGGCAAGCGCCGAGATTGCAACCAGAAACGTGATCTCAGGCTTTGTGAGCGTGAAGTAGTCTCTGAGAAGCGAAGACGATGACTCGACAGCCGGGGCGTTCGTATCCACCTCGGCCGTTGCGACGGCAGAAGCGGATGATGAAAACACGTGCTTGGATTCAGACAAAGAAACACTCCGCCTTAAGCGGCTTCGAGATGTGGGTCTTCGGCGCCGACAGACTCAAGCGAGCCGGTACGTGCCGCAATAAGCGTCAAGGATACGGCAGATGCCAACAAGAGGCCGGCAACGATCAGGTGTAGCGAGTTGACAATCACCTGAAAATTGCTTGGCTGAAGCACGCCCCGTTCATCCAGAATTACGAAATACGCCGTGAAGCCGAGCGTGAGCTGTGCGATCAGTCCGCCGAGCATCCAGTTGCCTGCCTTACTTATCAGCCTATTGTCGGCATGATGCCGCCGGATCTGGAGGTATGCAAGTGTCATCAAGACGGCGACAATCACGGCACCTGCGATGTGCAGACCGGCCCACAACGGATCAAGTCCGGTGCCGGGATGGCGCAGAAAGACGCCCAGCACAATCTGGAAGAAGATGCCGAGTGCCGCAATAGCGGCCAGCGTGCGGAGCCATCGCGTGGATGCGCCCTCCTCAAGAATACCGTCGGCCTCCATCCATCCGCGGGAGGTGAACAGCGTCATGGCCACAATCAGCGAAAAGAAGATCTGAGCGAATGCCGCGTGCACCATGGCGAGGTCGAGCGAAACCCACACCACGCGCAATCCACCGAGCACTCCCTGAAAGATCACAAGGATCAGCGCGGCCACACCGAGTACCTTCATCCACCTGCGCGGGTCCTTCCAGCCCGTCCACACCGCCATCACAATCATCAACAACCCAACCAGCATGCCGAGAAGGCGATGCCCGTGCTCAGCAAGTACCGGCGTAATGCGCCACCACTCGGGCCAGGGGTTAAAAGGATCGTACGACTGGAAGGTCGTCGGCCAGTCGGGCACGGCAAGCCCGGCGTTGATGCTCGTTACAAACGCACCCCAGCCCATCAGCGCGAGCGTCGACACGACGGCAACAATGGAAAAGATAAATCGCGCCCGTGTTTCGGCGGTGTAGGCGTACGGACGCCCGCCAATGCGGAGCTTCAACATGCGTCGAAGAGGAAAGTCGGGATCGGGAGAAAGCGTGTTGCAGGGTCGCTTTGCGACAGAAGCACGCTACGAGACGTCAAAGTGCCGGTTCCGTAAAATCAAGGCGAAGCATGACGCCTGCGGCCCATCTGGTCGGCGCCGGTGGTTACCTTCGGTCGCGCCGCCGAAGCGGTAGCGTCAGGCGCCTTTCGTCATACATGTTTTTTCAGATAGAGGATAGTTTATGTCCAGTACGCTTATTGCTTCGATCTCCGGCATCCGCGGCATCTTCGGC
>CBFGYX010000308.1:0-3111 GCA_965653075.1 uncultured bacterium | reverse complement strand
TGCGGGTCATGTGATAGTAGGCCACGTAAACGAATGCACCGGTCGTGTCTGCGCCGTCGACCTCAAACGCTGTGGCGGTGCCCTGCGGAATGTAGTTGTCGTTTACGAAGGGCAAAAAGATTCGGTGCCGCAGGGGCATATCTCACGTCCGCTGACGATAGTAAGGTGAGCAGGATGTACGGCTCAAAGACATATCTTCGACGATGGATTGTCGGGGTGCCGATCGTATGTGCTCTGCTATTGAGCGCATGCCGGTCGGGTGGCGCCGAGGAGGATCCGCTGGTGGCACGCGTCGGACCGATCGAGATCACGGCGTCCGATTTTGTGATGAGCTACGAGTTCGGGTTCAACGCCAACAAGCGAGGTCCCGACCCGCGCCGTGCCTATCTCGACCGCATGATCGAGGAAGCGCTGATGTCGGCGGAAGGCTACCGGCTCGGTCTCGACGAGGCACCCGAGGTTAAGCGTCGCGAAGCCAGTCTGCGGGAAGAGCTGCTGGTCGAACAGGTCTTCGAACGGCGCGTGAATGACCACATCACCGTCACCGACGACGACATCATCCAGGCGATGCAGCAGGATCGTGTGTCGTTCAAGGTGCGATACCTGCCCGCGGTCGATCATGCGAGCGCGGCCCGGCTCAAAGAAGAGGTGGAGCGCGATGGATTTGAATCGGCGCTCGATCGGCTGATCGCGCAGGACGTCGAGAACCGCTGGAATTCGGTAGACTTCGAAAGTCCGTACATCACCTCGCACGACCTCCATCCGGTATTGATGAGCGCAATCAGTGAGTTGCCGGTAGGGGAGTTTACAGATCCGGTTGCCTATCGGGGCCAGTTCCTCATCCTTCAGGTCATCGACATCCGCCGTGAGCCCATCCCGCCAGTGACCGATGCTGCCGAGCGGAGTCGTTATGAGCAGGTAGTCTTCCAACAGAAAGCAAAAGCCGAGGCCCGCCGACTGATCGGCGAAGTGATGGGACCGCGCCAGGTCGAGATCCGGTCGCAACCGTTTCTGCAGATGCGTGATGCGCTCTGGGAATGGTACCGGACCCAGCCGCCTGCCGTCAATCTGAAGGCCGCCATCGATCGATCCGGCGACGAACGGGCCGAAGCAATTCGGGCGCTCTACGAGGAGGAACTCATCTCCAGCACCGACGGAACGTGGTCGGTAGGCGAGTTTCTGGCTCAGTATCCCGTCGACCGCTACCCGCTCTCGACGAGCCGTGAGCCCGACTTCGATCGCGATTTGTACGATGCCGTGGGCCTGATGCTGCGCGATGCCGAGTTCGTGCGCATCGCAGAACGAGAGCGGCTCGGACGTCGGCCCGAGGTTCAGAACGAGCTTCGCGTGTGGCGCAACAAGTGGGTACAGCAGGAACTCATCCGCAGCATGCGAGACTCGATGGTGGTGACCGACGAGGAAGCCATGGCATTCTACGAGGCCCATCCCAGACAATATTTGCGAGGTCAGGAGCAGGAGGTGGCCCCGTTTTCCGAGGTTGCCGACGATGTGCGCGAAGATGTCAAGTCAGAGCGCCTTCGCACGTTGATGGATGCGTACCTGGCTGAGCTCAGGCAGCGATTTCCCGTTGAAATTTACACCGACGTACTGGATACCCTCGAGGTGAGCGGGACCGGTCCGCCCGGCACGCCTGATGCATTTATTTTCAAAGGCCATACCGGCCGTCTGGCTCACCCACTTGTTGATCCCGTCTGGTGACCGGCGCGGGGCTTGAGAGGAGCTCGCGCTGATCGGCAGACAACCTGGCCACAGCAGTGGCAGGAGTGACTTATGAGTACACTTCCCTCATTCAATCGGGACTCATTTCTTTCGCAGATCCGGGAAGAACCCTCTTTCTGGGACTTCATCATTATCGGAGGAGGCGCTACCGGCCTCGGCGCTGCCGTGGAGGCGGCATCACGCGGCTATCGGACCCTTCTGCTTGAGCGCGACGACTTTGCCAAAGGCACATCCAGCCGCTCTACGAAACTCGTTCATGGCGGCGTTCGCTATCTGGCGCAAGGAAACGTATCGCTGGTGCTCGAGGCGCTTCGCGAACGCGGATACCTGCTGAAGAATGCACCTCATCTGGTGCACAACATGCAGTTCGTAGTGCCGTGTTTCAACCTCTGGGAGCGCGTAAAGTACGGCATCGGACTCAAGCTTTATGACCGACTGGCCGGAAAGCTGAGCTTCGGTTCCTCCGTGCTTCTCTCACCCGCCGAAACGCTTGCCCATCTGCCGACGCTTTCGGATCGAGGCGGGAAGCTCAAGGGCGGCGTCCTATACCACGACGGACAGTTCGACGATAGTCGCCTTGCCATCAACCTGGCCCAGACGGCCGCGGCAGAAGGAGCGGCGCTCTTGAACTACGCAACGGTGATCGCGCTCAGGAAGGATGCGGGACGCGTGACGGGCGTCGTTATGAGGGATGAGGAATCCGGTGACGAATATGAGCTCAACGCGCGCGTCGTCGTCAACGCTACGGGCGTCTTCGCAGACTCAATTCGGAAGATGGATGATCCCGGACTCCGTCCGATGCTCACGCCCAGTCAGGGGATCCACCTGGTACTCGACCGGTCTTTTCTGCCGGGCGAAAACGCGCTGATGATTCCCAGCACGGATGACGGGCGCGTACTCTTTGGCGTGCCGTGGCACGACCGGATCGTGCTGGGGACCACCGACACGCCACTTGACTCGATCGACGCAGAGCCTCGCGCTCTCGAAGAGGAAATCAGCTTCCTGCTCGAGCATGCGGGGCGATATCTTACGAAAACGCCCCGCCGCAGTGATGTGCTGAGCGTCTTTTCCGGCCTTCGTCCGCTCGTGAGCAGCGGTCGTGACGGCGATACGGCCGCCATTTCACGCGAACACGTTCTCCGCATTTCGCCCTCCGGATTGCTCACGATTACGGGCGGAAAGTGGACGACCTACCGCAAGATGGGGCAGGATACCGTGGATCAGGGCGCGAAGGTGGCGGGCCTCGACGACCGGCCGTCGCGCACGAAAGATCTGCGCGTACACGGATGGCTGGTCCACACGGATCCACATCAGGATCTGGCGCACTATGGCTCGGATGCGCCTCTGATCAGGCGGCTCATGGAGGAGATC
>CBFGYX010000307.1:0-3113 GCA_965653075.1 uncultured bacterium | reverse complement strand
TTTGTAAAGAGCTCGTACAGCAGCTGGTTGTCCATCGTGGCACCCGCGGCGATTGACACATCGGGTCTGGCCGACGGCGCATTCTCCGGTGAATTACTCGGCGCGACGACCAACCAACCGCGCTCTTTGTGCTCGACGAGAAACTCAGCCATGAAGCGTGCAGCATCCCTCATGATCGGATACACGTCGGCCAGATATGACGGGTCACCCGAAAACAGGTATCGCTCCCATAGATGGTGTGAAAGCCATGCAGAAGCAGTCGGCCACATTCCCCAGAAAACGCCGTCAACCGGTCCGGTAATCCGCCATATATCCGTATTGTGGTGCGTGACCCATCCACCGGCGCCATACATCACGCGCGCCGTTTCGCGTCCGGCTTCCGACAACTCCCTCACCATGTCGATGAACGGCTCGTGCATCTCAGCCAACGCCGTGAGCTCCGCCGGCCAGTAGTTCATCTCCGCGTTAATATTGAGCGTATACTTGCTGTCCCACGGCGGCTCCATATCCTTATTCCAGATCCCCTGCAGGTTGGCCGCCTGTGTGCCCGGGCGCGAGGAGGAAATCAGCAGGTAACGACCAAACTGGAAGTACAATTCGACCAACTGCGGATCGAGCCCGTTGCCCACAGCCGCAATTCGTTGATCCGTGGGCAAGTCAGGCTGGGTCGACGGGCCGAGATCCAACGTGACGCGATCGAAGTACGTCTTGTAGTCGGCCACGTGAGCATCCAGTATCGCCGAATACGGCTTATGCAAGGCTTCCGTGAGCCGGCGGCGGGCTTCCTCTTGCTCATTACCGCCGAGGTCGTCGTATCGAACGAAGTTCGTCCCGATGGAGACATAGATGGTTGCGGCGTCGGCATCTCGCACACGAATGGCCGTGCCGGCGGCTTGCTGCGACCCGCCTTCCGCGGCGATGTGTGCAATAGCGTGGAAGCGCACCTGCCCGGGTACGCCCTCATAGCCACCCGTGATGCCTGAAAGCTGGAGACGGTCGTTGCCTTCGGTTTGCAGCGTCGCGTTCTGCGGACTCGGCAACGTCGCATCGAAAGAAATCATCCCCGGCCGGTCGGCAGTTAAACGGACCGCGATGACGTCATCCGGTGCCGAGGCGATGACCTCCCGGCGATAAGTCGTTCCATCAACCACGTAGGATGTCGTCGTGACGGCGCGGTTCAGGTCGAGCTCTCGGTGGTAGCCTGAAAACGATTCGTGGTCGGGGAATGAAATAACCAGGCTACCAACCGGCTGATACGGCATGCCGTTCTTCCCTGTGAAGAAGGTCTCACCCGCGAGTTCTTGCGCCTCGGCGTGATTGCCTTCGAAAATCAGATCGCGAACCTTGGCAATAGATTGGCGCGCTTCCGGGTTGTCATTGCGATACGGACCGCCTGCCCAGACCGTGTTCTCATTGAGTTGCAATTCCTCACGCTCGGGGTTGCCGTAGACCATCGCGCCGAGACGCCCGTTGCCGATCGGTAGGGCGCGTTCCCATACATCGCCGGCGGGTTCGTCGTACCACATTGTTAAGGGTGAAGCATGCTGTCCCGAAGCGGGCGATGTGAACGCCGCGGCCACCATCGTCAGCACAACCACGAGCGCGGAACTCCTCATGATGCGGTCGATCGAGTAACTCATCAGGTCTCTGTTTCAGTCAAATGCGCAACGGCGAATGCCGGAATACACGACCGGGCCACTAAAACTGCCGTAGGTTCAGCAGCCCGTCTATAATTACCAGGTTCGAGCGGATTGACTAACCCGCTATCGGACATCGAACCGATAGATGTTGACACTGAACGGTGCGAACGTCGCGTTCGAAGGAACGCTCTGCACGTCTACCTCCTCAACAACGACCTGAGGCTCATGGCCCACGATGTTCTGTGCATCGAGACTTTCCGGTGCCAGTCTGTAGTGCTTACCCGTGCCCGTAAAGTTGACACCATTGAACCGAAGCGAGAGCGACTGTTGTTCTTCGGTCGGGTTAACAACGGCAACCGTCAGCGCCGCATGGTCGTCTGTCCACGCGGCGACTACATCCAGCGGGAAGGTGGGGCTGCCGGCGAGGATCCGAGGCTCCTCACCGCCGACGGCGTAGTGCTGCTCGGGCTGCGGCGAGTTGCCTGTGACCGTAACCGGGATAGTGCCGAAGTGGTCGCGATAGAATTTGAACAGGAGGCCCGTCGGATTCAGCTCGGCCTCGTACGGAGTCGTGCTGACGAGCGACGTGCCGAACGTGTAGTTCGCCCCATAGAAGAGCTCCGAATGGCGAAACATCTCATGGAATTTCCAGGCGTTCGCCGGAACGGCACGGTATGAATTGGGGAGGATCGGTCCGCCGACGTATGCCCACTCCGCGATGATGATGGGCACAGGCTTCTCGCGAAGTTCAGGAATCAGTTCCTCGTAATCCTGATACGCCTCCACCTTCATGCGCACGTGATTGGCCGCACGACGCATCCACTGAACAAGCGGCTCGTCTGCATCCACAGGGACCTGCTCACCCACGCTCACATCGTATCGAGTACCACCGAAGTTGTAGTAGTGCTCGCTGATCATATCCATGTGATCGAGGCTGTGGAGGAACAAGCCGCCCGTCCAGTCTGCCGGCCCGAGCGGCTCGGGAATGATCTGGCCGGTGCGCAGTTGAGCCTCGCCGGCACCCGTCATGGCATCGGGCATTGCGCCACTACCGATGAGCACGATCGACGGATCGACGGCGCGCATGGCGTCGGCGAACATGTTGTTCTTCAGCACGAACTGCTCGAGTGCCATCGCTCCCATCTGGTGCGAGCCCCACGCCTCGTTACCGATTCCCCAGTACTTGACATTATAGGGTTCGGGATGACCGTGTGCCGCGCGAAGCGCGCCCATCTTCGTCCGGGCAGAGCCGTTGGTGTACTCGACCATATCGGCGGCGGACTGTGCATCGCCAAAACCGGCGTTCACCGTGATGTACGGTTCAACCCCGGCCAGGCGTGACAAACGAATGAACTCATCCGTCCCAACATCATTGGGCTGGACGACTTCCCATACAGGATCGTAAACCGGCGGCCTGCGGTCGGGGTCGCCTATGGCATCGCGCCATTCGTGCGAGGAAACGAAGTTACCCCC
>CBFGYX010000306.1:0-3117 GCA_965653075.1 uncultured bacterium | reverse complement strand
TGCGGGAGAGATCCGTCGATCTCTTCCTCCCCTTGCCCATAGTCCGCCGTCGTGGTGACGAGCCATACCGTCCCGCCCCGACCTCCCGGCGTTGTCGTCCCGAAGCCTTCGGCGCCCGGAAAGGCCGGCACCGTTTGTCCCATTGCCATTGGCGCAGCAATGATCAAAGCCGAGACCACGGTGCACAACCGGGAGATCGTGGATGGAAGGCTGGAGATCACTTCACCGAGGCGGCCGGCTCCTTATCGAAGCGATAGGTGGTACGGGCGAGGTCGTACGACAATGCGCGCATCATCTGCCGGGCGTCGGACATGTCGACCTGATGGCGCGCGACGAGGCCGGCTACGTAGTTGGCATCGATGCGCCGCGCGAGGTCATGCCGCGCGGGGATCGACAGGAATGCGCGTGTGTCGTCATTGAATCCGGCGAGGTTGTAGATACCGGCGGTTTCGACCAGGTTCTCCTTGTATCGACGCATGCCTTCGATGCTGTCGTGGAACCACCAGGCGGGCCCGATGCGCATCGCCGGATAGTGGCCGGCCAGCGGCGCCAGTTCGCGCGCGTACGTGCTTTCATCGAGCGTGAAGACGATGACGGTGAAGCCGGGGTCGCTGCCGTACTCGCTCAGCAGGGCCTCCAGGTTGCGCGTCCACTCGGTTGCCACCGGTATGTCGCCGCCTTTATCCGGACCGAAGCGCTCGTAAATCTTGCGGTTGTGGTTGCGATAGGCGCCGGCGTGAATCTGCATTACGAGCCCGTCCTCGATGCTCATCCGCGCCATCTCCATCAGCATATGTGCTTCGAAGGCACGCTGCTCCTGCTCGCCCACGTTGCCCTTCAGGGCGTCGTCGAAGAGACGCGAAACATCGGCCTCGGGCATGCGCTGCGTGTAAGGATCGAGCACGGCGTGATCGGTGGCTGTTGCTCCCATCTCCTTGAAGAAGGCGCGCCGACGTTCAAGCGCGTCGATGAAAGTCGTATACGACGTGACCTCAACACCCGCAGATTCACCAAGCGCACGAATCCGCGCCGGCCAGTCGGGCGCGGCGATCTCCATCACGGCATCCGGACGGAAGCTGGGTACCACGCGTCCCGCCCAGTTTGACTTGCGAATGCGTTGGTGATGCTCGAGTGTGTCGGCCGCGGCGTCGGTCGTTGCCAGCACTTCGATGTTGAAACGCTCGAACAGCGCACGAGGGCGAAACGACGGGTCATTCAGCTTCTCCTGAATCGTCTCATAGATTCGGCCCGCCGAATCGCTGTTTAGCTTGATACGAATGTCGAAGACATGGTAAAGGACGTAGTCGAGCCAGGCGCGGGTCGGCGTACCGAGAAAGAGATGATAGTTGTCGGCGAAGATCTGCCACACCGTGCGCGGGTCGGCGTCAACAGCGCGTCCATTGCGGCCGGGAATCCCGAGCTCATCGAGCGTGATCCCCTGCGAGTACAACATCCGGAAGATGTAGTGATCGGGCGTGATCAAGAGGGATGTCGGCTCAGGGAACGGTTCGTCGTCGGCCAGCAGAGACGGCGGCACGTGCCCGTGCGGACAAATGAGCGGCAGGTGCTCGACCTCGTCGAAGAGTTCGCGCGCGATGCGGCGCACTTTGTCGTCGGGTCCGAAAAATCGATCAGGGTGCAGATTCAGGGCTTCCACTTATTTGAGGCTCCTCAAGTACGATCGTTAGTGGCATCCTCCAGACAACCGGCGGTCCTTATCACAGCAGGAAATCCGGAGGAGATGTGATGCATCGCCGGCAGGAAGATATCTCCTTCGGGATGCTGCATTGTCGGTCCAAAATTCGCCCACCCGGGACCGAGTCGCAAAGACCCTTCCCCTTCCCAACCTACTTTACCGATTAAGTAAAGGAAGCAACGCGCTTTCAAAGAGTCAATTTAATGAGGCGGTGGCTCCGCCCTGTGCTCGGAGCCACCGCTGCGAATCATTAGCGCAGGTCCTTCATGTCGGCCCACTGCATATCGCCGAAGTCCTGGTTCTCACCGCCCATGGCCCAGCAGAACGTGTAGTTCGTCGTTCCGGCGCCCGAGTGGATCGACCATCCCGGTGAAAGCACGGCCTGCTCATTGCGCAGAACGACGGTCCTGATCTCTTGCGGAGTCCCCATCAGATGAAACACGACGTTATCATCGTCGAGGTTAAAGTAGAGGTAGACTTCCGTACGACGCTCGTGGGTATGCGCCGGCATCGTGTTCCAGACGCTTCCGGTCTGCAACTCGGTCACGCCCATCACAAGCTGAGACGATTTAACCTGGTCGGGGTGGATGTACTTGCGCAGGATGCGCTTGTTGGACGCTTCGTCGGAGCCGAGTTCATTAACTTCCGCATCATCGCGGCGGATGAGCGTCGTCGGATATTCTGCGTGTGCCGGATAGCTGATCAGGTAATATCGAGCCGGTGACGAGGCGTCGTTTGAACTCAGTACGACGTCGCGCGTGCCGCGGCCCACATACACCACGTCGAGCTTGTCGACGTTGTAGTCGGTGCCGTCGGCGGTGATGGTGCCGGCGTTCCCGACGTTGAGAATGCCGATCTCGCGCCGCTCGGCGAAGTATTCGCTGGCGAGTTCCTCCGGCGCGCCGAGTGAGATTCCGTTCGAGGTAGGCACGGCCCCTCCTACGATGGCGCGGTCGAGATCGGTGACACGGAGTACAAGCTCGCCCTCTTTGAACAGGTCAGGGAGGAGGAAAGACTCACGTAGTTCCTCGGTGGTCATTCGCTGGTATCGCGAGACATCAGGCAGATACTGCATATCTATCGGTTGTTAATGTGACACATAATGTGAGCGCCGGCCGGGACTTTCCCGGAGGGCTCTTCGTCGCAGCGTGCGACGCGTAACTATCGGGCCATCCAGCCGCCGTCTACCAGCAGCACATGACCGTTGACATAATCGCTGGCGCGCGAAGCAAGGAAGATCGCTGCGCCTCCAAGGTCGTCGGGCGTGCCCCACCTTCCTGCGGGGATGCGGCCTCGGATAGCCGGCTCGCGTTCGGGATTATCGCGGAGGGCCTGCGTATTGTCCGTCGCAAAGTAGCCGGGCGCGATGGCGTTAACCTGCACGTTATCGGCCGCCCATTCGTTCGCAAGTGCTTTCGTCA
>CBFGYX010000305.1:0-3119 GCA_965653075.1 uncultured bacterium | reverse complement strand
GTATAAGTTGAACGCCCGCGGAGTTCCGCCCGCACCGCGCTTAGCAGAGTGTTGAACAATCATTCTCTCAGGCCAAAGAACAAATCGAACAGATCAAGCCTGCCCCAGACTTGTATCCGGGGGCGTCCGACGAGCCGCGAATGAGACGTACAATCGTACGTCCCAGAGCTTGTCCCGGACCTGATCCGGGGGAACGGTGAGGAAGGAGAATGCCGAGATGCGAAATATTTCATCGGCCTGTTAGCTGAGTGTTGATGTTGCCAAAATCACAAACGCCAGAGGCACACCCTGCGACCGATGGTGTAGACCGTGTTACAGTTGATGTGGGATGCGAACGAACACTGAATGCACCGCGTCGTTACGTCGCGTCACGTTGCACGCACAACCGCTCGCCGCCCGTCTGTGCGATTGGACGAAACAATAGCCGGGCATTGATCCGCCGTCCCTAACTTGCTCACTCCGTCATCAGAACCGGAACCTCCGATGCCATTTCGCTCGCGCGCTTTTGCCGCAGGACTGATTCTGGGCCTGTTAGTCTCCGCCGTCGCTACCGAAAACGCTTCCGCGCAATACTTCGGCAGAAATAAGGTCCAGTACGACCAGTTCGACTTTTTGACGCTCCCCACGGATAACTTCGACATCTACTTCTATCCGGAGCAGGAGGCTAAAATTCAGGACGTCGCGCGCATGTCGGAGCGCTGGTATCGACGCCACAGCCGCACGTTCCTGCGCAGCTTCAACGACAAAAAGCCGCTCATCTTATACGCCAACGACGCCGACTTCCAGCAAACGAACGTCATCAGCGGGATGATCGGTGAAGGCACCGGCGGTGTCACCGAATCGCTGAAACAGCGCGTCGTCATGCCGTTGACGGGCATCTATGCCGAGACCGATCACGTGCTCGGCCACGAGCTCGTCCACTCGTTCCAGTATGACATCGCCTTTTCAGGGTCTGACGAAGCGCCCTTCTCGCTCAACCTTCTCCCGCTATGGCTGGTGGAAGGGATGGCGGAGTACCTCTCGGTGGGGCGCGAGGACTCTCACACGGCCATGTGGCTGCGCGATGCCGCCATGCGCGATGACCTGCCGACAACGCGGCAGTTGACCCGGGACCAGCGGTACTTCCCCTATCGATTCGGACAGGCGTATATGGCCTACATCGGCGGGCGATTTGGGGACGTGGCCGTGACGAACCTCTTCAAACTGAGTGGGCGCGTCGGCGTCGACTCGGCGTTCGTCTACGCACTCGGCATCAGTGCCGACTCGCTCTCGAACGACTGGATTCGGTCCGTGAAGGATTCCTACCTGCCGCTGATGGAAGGTCGGGATCATCCGGAGGAAATCGGCCGCCGTGTGCTCGCCTCGGATCGTGGTGGCGGCGACATCAACATCGCGCCCGCCCTCTCGCCCGACGGCCGCCTCGTGGCGTTCCTGTCGGAGCGTGACATCTTCAACATCAATCTTTTCGTTGCCGATGCCGAAACGGGTGAGATCGTCAGCCGCCTCAGATCGATCGGTGCCGACCCCCACTTCGACGCGCTTCGCTTTATCAACTCGGCGGGTTCGTGGTCGCCGGACGGCCGGCGGTTTGCCCTCATCACGTTTGTGGAAGGGGGGAATGAGATTTCTATCTGGAACGTGAACTCGCAATCGATCGAGCGGCGTATCACCGTGCAGGATGTCGGCGCGCTGGCGAATGCGGCCTGGTCGCCGGACGGCCAGTCGCTCGTGGTGACCGGAATCGACGGCGGTATCAGCGATCTCTATCTGATTCATCTCGCCACGGGCCAGGTACGGCAACTCATGGCCGACAAGTATGCCGATCTGCAGCCCGCATGGTCGCCCGACGGCCGGCGCATCGCGTTCATTACCGACCGCGGACCCGGCGGAAGCAACTTCCAGACGCTCGAGTACGCGCCCACACGAATCGGCATTTACAATCTCGACACCGACGAAATCGACGTACTGGTTCCGTTCGACGGCGCCGAGCACGTCAATCCCCAGTTCTCGCCGGACGGACGGAGCATTTTCTTCGTCTCGAATCAGGACGGCTTCCGCGACGTGTATCGGCACGACCTCGACGAAGGCCGGAATTATCGCGTCACGAACGTCCAGACGGGTGTCAGTGGCATCACGGCTATGTCGCCTACGATGAGTGTGGCGTCGCAGACGGGCCGCATGATGTTCTCGGTCTACTACGACAACCGCTATTCAGTGGTATCGCTCGAAGCGGATGAGACGATCGGCGAGCCGATGGACGCTGAAACTCCAGCCGTCGACGAGGACGCAACGGTCGCCGCGCTTCCGCACAACGCAGCCGGCATTCTGCCGCCGATCCAGGCGCTGGGCGAAGGCCTGGTGGCCGATTACCTCGGCGACCCGACGACCGGCCTCCCCACGCAAGTGGGCCTCGGAAACGTCCGCCCGTACAGTCCGCGATTGCGGCTCGACTATGTCGCCCCGCCTACCGTCGGCGTTTCAGTCGGCGGGACCTTCGGCACGCAGCTCGGCGGTGGCGTCGGCTTTTACTTCAGCGACATGCTCGGCAACCGTGCGCTCGGCGTGGTTGCCCAGGCGCAAGGCACCCTGAAGGACATCGGCGCCCAGGTCTCGTACGTCAACCGCGAACGGCGGCTCAACCGGGGCATCGCGGCAGGTCACATTCCCCTGTTGTCGAGCTACGCCTATCAAGCGTATACGCCGGAGGGATTTCCTGTCGTCGTCCGTGAGAACCGACGCGTTTTCGTCGACGAAGTCAGTCTCCTCGCATCGTATCCGCTCACGACGACGCGCCGTTTTGACCTCACCGGGGGCGTGGTTCGCTACGGATTCGACTACGAGCGCGAACTGTACGTAGGTGGATTCGGCGGTTGGCAGCGGCAGGTCGAACAGATCCCGTCGCCCGATGCCATCTACTTCTTCCAGACGTCGCTCGCCTACGTAGGCGATTACACGTTCTTCGGCTTTACGTCTCCTGTCAGCGGCGGCCGCTTCCGTTTAGAGGCCTCGCCCATGATCGGCAGCGCCAGCTACGTGGCCGTGCGCGCCGACTATCGCCGGTATCACTTCCTGAATCCCGTCACATTCGCGTGGCGGGCGCTCCACATCGGCAACTACGG
>CBFGYX010000304.1:0-3123 GCA_965653075.1 uncultured bacterium | reverse complement strand
GGAGAGCTGGATGCCAAGTTCCCCCGAGGAGTGAACCGCCACGCCCAGATGCAGGGGCCGGGCGCGTGCTGCTCGGCACACCGGCCTCATCGGACGCCATCGCCCGTCTTGGTTGGGAGAATGCGCTGTCTGAGGTGGGTTCGGAAGGATATATCATCCGGAATGTGTCGGACGGAAACGGTTCGCGCGTGGTCATCGCGGCGAATGAAGACGTCGGAGTGCTCTACGGCGCGTTCCATCTGCTGCGTCTCATCCAGACGCACCAGCGGCTGGAGAATCTCGACATCACCGAGAGCCCCGCGATCGAGCATCGGATTCTAAATCATTGGGATAACCTCGACCGGACGATCGAGCGCGGTTATGCGGGATTCTCGCTGTGGGATTGGCAGAAGCTGCCGCATTATCTCGATCCGCGGTACACGGATTACGCCCGTGCCAATGCCTCGATCGGCATCAATGCGACGGTGCTCACCAATGTGAACGCAAATGCCGACATCCTGCGGCCGCAGTTTCTCGAGAAGGTGGCGGCGCTGGCCGATGTCTTCCGTCCGTACGGCATCACGGTGTATCTGACGGCCCGCTTCAGCGCACCCATGGAGCTGGACGGACTGCCGACGGCGGACCCGCTCAACGCCGAGGTGCAAGCATGGTGGGCAGACAAAGTCACCGAGATTTACTCCTACGTGCCGGACTTCGGCGGCTTCCTGGTCAAAGCGAACTCCGAGGGGCAGCCGGGTCCGCAGGACTATGACCGCTCGCACGCGGAGGGCGCCAACATGCTGGCCGACGCCGTCGCGCCGCACGGCGGCATCGTTATGTGGCGCGCGTTCGTCTATTCAGACGAAGAGCCGGTCGACCGTGCCAAGCAGGCCTATAACGAATTTGTGCCGCTGGAAGGTCAGTTCCGCGAAAACGTGCTCGTGCAGGTCAAGAACGGCCCGATCGACTTCCAGCCTCGCGAGCCGTTCCACCCGCTCTTCGGTGCGATGCCGGAGACGCCGCTGATGATGGAGTTCCAGATCACGCAGGAGTACCTGGGGCACGGCACGCATCTGGCCTACCTCGCGCCGCTGTTCGAGGAGGTGCTCCGGGCCGACACGTACGCTGAAGGGCCGGGCTCGACCGTGGCTCGCGTCGTCGACGGATCGCTGCACGGCTACCCGGTCACGGCGATGGCAGGCGTGGCCAACACCGGCAACGACCGCAACTGGACGAGTCACCATTTCTCGCAGGCCAACTGGTACGCCTACGGTCGCCTCGCCTGGGATCCAAACATGACGTCGGAAGCCATCGCCGACGAGTGGATTCCGATGACGTTTACGAACGATCCTTCGTTCGTCGCGCCGGTCAAGGATATGATGATGAAGTCGCGTGAGGCAGTCGTCGACTACATGACACCGCTCGGCCTGCATCATTTGATGGCCGAGAGCCACCACTACGGGCCGGGGCCATGGGTGTCGGATCGGCCGCGTGCCGACTGGACGGCCGTTTACTACCACCGTGCCGACAGCGAAGGCATCGGTTTCGACCGCTCAGCGACGGGGAGCAACGCCGTGGGGCAGTACTTCTCGCCGGTGCGTGAGAAGTACGGCGACGTCGACACCGTGCCGGAAGAGCTCCTGCTGTGGTTCCACCGCGTGCCGTGGACTCATCAGATGGAATCGGGACGCAACCTCTGGAATGAACTCGTCTATCGATACAACCGTGGCGTCGAGACCGTCCGAAGCATGCAGCGCACGTGGGATGCCATGGAAGGGAAGGTCGACGAGCGTCGATTCAACGATGTGCGGGATTTCCTCGCCATTCAGGAGCGGGAGGCGCGCTGGTGGCGCGACGCCAGTCTGGCGTATTTCCAGACGTTCTCCAACATGCCCATTCCGGATGAGTACGAGCAGCCTGAACATCCGCTCGAGTACTACATGAACATCCAGAGTCTGTATGTTCCGGGGATTTAACCTGGACGGGCGCCTGTAGTATTTTACGCGTGCCCCGAAATGGCGCCGGCGCCGGCCCCAAATCTTATTATCCCGTGCGTTCTACTCCGGCGCACGCTTGTTGGCACGAACGAACCTACCTGACCAATTGGCTTATTCTAATTCGTACGATTTGTCCGACCGCGTAGCCGTCGTAACGGGCGGTTACGGTGTGCTGGGTGGAAGCATGGCCGTAGCACTCGCCGGTGCCGGCGCGCGTGTTGCCGTGCTCGGACGAAATCCGGAAGCCGCCGAGAGTAAGGCAGATGAACTCAGCGATCAGGGATATGAGGCGATGGCCGTCGTGGCCGATGTCCTGAATGAGCAGCAGTTGCGGGATGCGAAGAGGCAAGTGCTCGATAGATGGGGGCGGATCGACATCCTGATCAACGCTGCGGGTGGAAACGTCGCCCGTTCCCGTACCGACGGCGTGCCCGTTTTCACGATGCCGTTCGACGCCTTCGACGATGTCGTGCGATTGAACCTGCACGGGACGGTTTATCCATCGCTCATTTTTGGTGAGGCGATGGCGGAATCCGGCAGAGGTAGTATCGTCAACGTGTCGTCGATGGCGTCGATGCAGGCCATCAGCGGTGTGTTGGGATACTCTGCGGCCAAAGCCGCCACCGAGAACGTCACGCGGTGGATGGCGGTGGATCTGGCGAAGCAGTTCGGAGATGGACTTCGCGTCAACGCTGTTGCGCCGGGGTTCTTTATCGCGGAGCAGAACCGCGCGGTGTTGATGAATGACGACGGCACGTACACTGAGCGTGCGGAGACGATCATCCGCCGCACGCCGATGGGTCGTTTCGGCGAGGCACACGAGCTCCAGGGCCCCGTACTCTGGCTCTGCAGCGACGCCGCCTCGTTCGTCACCGGCACGGTGATCCCCGTCGACGGCGGCTTCAGCGCGTACAGCGGGGTGTGACCGGCCGGCGCTGCGTAAGCACCGGTCTACGTTGGCATTCGTCGCCCGTCCGCTCGGAACGGCAGGCCGCAGATCCCGGCATTCGTAGGGGCGCACGCATCCGAGGACCACAGTATGGCGGCAGGCTACACACCACCCGTCAATATGTCGTTGTGTCCGGGGAATGAGGGATGCGTCGCCCGTCCGGTCGCAATGGCACGACCATAAATCCCGGCATTCGTA
>CBFGYX010000303.1:0-3126 GCA_965653075.1 uncultured bacterium | reverse complement strand
CGATCGGCGCAATCGTGCTGCTTTATTCCGGTAATGGACGCTATTTCGAGAAACGTCAGCTTCCAGTAATGCTGGAGGTCGCGGCGCTTGCCGCCAATGAAATCGAGGTGGCGCGGCTTTTTGCCGAAGCGCAAAACGCACGCGCTGAAGCCGAGAAAATGAACCGGCTTAAAACAGCGTTTCTCGCCAACATGAGCCATGAGATTCGCACGCCGCTGACGAACATAATCGGATTCTCGGCATTGCTGCAGGAACAGCTTCCGCCCGACCAGCAGCCGCTCGCGGAGTACATATGGACGGGCGGGCGCCGGCTCCTCGAAACGCTCGACTCCGTGTTGTCCCTGGCGCAGCTCGAGTCGGGCGTCGAAAAGCTCGAGTTGAGAGCGATCGACATCATCCCGGTGGCTCAAGACATCGTCAACATTTTCTCGCCGCGCGCCGAGGCACACGGGCTCGGGCTCCACCTGGAGCTCAACACCGACGAGGCACTCGCCATCGCCGACCCCGGGGCCGTGACGTCGGTCCTGCAGAACCTCGTTGGCAATGCCATCAAATTTACGCCGGACGGCGACGTGACCGTCCGCGTCGATAAGCACTCGGAAGGGATCATCCTCGAAGTTGAGGATACGGGCATCGGCATCGACGAAGACTTTCTGCCGAGACTTTTCGAGCCGTTTTACCAGGAGTCCGAGGGATGGAACCGAAACTACGAGGGGACCGGGCTCGGCCTCACGATTGCCGTGCGCCTAGTGGATCAGATGAACGGCACGCTAAACGTGACATCTCGGAAGCATGAGGGTACCAAGTTCACTGTTACGCTCGTTCCCACCGATCACAACGACGTAGAGCCGCCCACGAAGAGCGATCGACACCGCTATGAAGAGCGGCGGCTTCTGCTCGTGGAAGACAATGAGGAGACCGGTGCGTTCATGGAAGCCCTGCTCGGCGATCTCGTCACGGTGTCGTTGGCTAGAGATGCCGATGAGGCGCTGTCACACCTTGACCATGCAGGTGAAGCTTTCGATGTCGTCGTGCTCGACATCAACCTTGGGCGAGGACGCAGCGGCGTCGATCTGTTGACCGAAATCCGGAAGCGCCCTGAATACGCCGATGTGCCGATTGCAGCGGTTACTGCGTACGCGATGCCGGGAGACCGCGACAAGCTGCTCGAAAGCGGCTTTAACGCCTACCTTTCCAAACCCTTCGCGATGGATGATTTACTGGGGATGGTGACGTCGCTGATTGAAACACGGAAATAAGCCGCCGGATTTGTAGTTTAAGGAATCCTCCGGCGGCAGTCGCGTTGCCGAAGGCATCACTTGTGCCGTCATCGCTTGGCTCACTACCTCCACATATCCTGGCTTACGCGCGTCATTGCCGTCATCGCAATATTTGGGGTGACGATGCCGATCGTCCTACCCGTGTGCGCGATGTCCGGGCTCGTGATGGTCGGTAGCGACATGCCGTGCCACGAGGAACCCGTCGTTCCGCCCTGTCACGACGAACCCGAATCCAGCCGCGGTACCGCCGTTGACTGCTGCGAACTGGACCTCGTCGGGCTCCATGACGACGGTGTTGTAGAATCAGGCGTTCACGTCCCTGTTCTTGTTGCGGCACTGACGATTTTCCTTCCCCCGCCAACGAAGGTTGACACCTCGTTAGCGCCGGATGCAAGTCCGCCCCTCCCGCATTCCGTCCTCCTGCCGATTCTTTATCGGTCGCTTCTGAATTGAGTTTGCTGCGAATCCACGGTGATACGGCGGCCTGATCGCTGCCGTGTCGCGTGGTACCTGGCGTTCCACCACGCCCGCTCCGAAGCCACCCGGTCGAGCTTTCCTTGACCGCAGGCCCCGCCCCCCAACTACCTGCAATCCAGGTAGTGAGCATCGCAGCTACTGATGTCCCAACGTATATACCCGGCGGCAGTCATTGCCGTCATGTGCCTCATTGGCACGACGGTCCACGCACAGCCGCTGCTGACCGAAGAAGATGTCGCCGCCGCTGTGCGTACGGCGAATCTCGAGATCCGCGCGGCCGAGACGGCCGCCCGTGCCATGGCTGAGCGCCCGAGTCAGGTTTCGTGGCGCTTCCCCATGGCCGAGGTCATGTTTATGCCGTCGATGATCGCCGATGGCACGGCGGGCGTGGGGCTGATGGTTTCGCAGGCCATCCCGTGGTCGAGCAGGCTTCGTGCCGAGCGCGCCGCTCGTACAGCGGTGGCCGCAGCATCCGATCATGAGTCGGAAGTGATCACCAGGGATCGCATACGCCAGGGACGCGAAGCCTACGCCGAACTCTGGGGGATTTCCGCGCGACGTGCGCGGATCGACTCTTTCCTGACGTCGCTGGACGTCTACCGGGAGTCGGCGCTTACCCAGATTCAGACCGGACGCGGATCGCAGCAATCCGTGCTGATGCTGCACGTGGAGGCGGAGCGGCTGGAGCAGCAACTTGCTGCGATCGATGAGGAGGTTAGCGAATTGCGGGCGACCGTTGCCGTCCTCACGGGCGGGACGATCCGGATCAATCCGGGGGACCAATTTGCCGAACCGTCGTGGAGTATCGATCCTGTTCTGCAAACGGACAATCATCCCGCCATTCTCGCTACCGATGCGATGCGCGAGGCCGCCGACGCGGAAGGTCGGGCGAACAGGATAAGACTCCGCCCTGAGTTCTCAGTCGGCGCCGCGATCTACCCGGCCGGTGCCGGGCCGGACATGACCGAGTACGTCGTGCCGTCGATTGGCTTTTCGCTGCCGTTATGGACGGGCGGCGTCCGTGCGCAAATTCGCGAAGCGGAACTCCGAGAACAGCAACTCCGGCTCGAGGCCGAGCACGTCCAGCTTTCGCTGTCGACCGAACTCGCGGATCTGCTGATCCAGCTGGATCGCGTGCAGGAACGGATCGACCGCTATACGACGCACCTCCTCCCCCTGGCGAATCAGTCGCTGGAAAACGCGCTGCTCGGATACCGAACCGGCTCGCTGATGCTCCTCGAACTCCTGGATGCCCAGCGCATGGCGCTCGACCTCGAACAGGATCTCATCAACGCGCAAGTCCGCGCGGCTGTGCTTGTCGCCCGAATCGATTATTTGACCGCGCATTGACGGTCCGCGATGGTTCTCC
>CBFGYX010000302.1:0-3136 GCA_965653075.1 uncultured bacterium | reverse complement strand
ACCTGCTCCCTGCAAATCACGATCATCCCGTCGTCGCCCGCGCCGTTGAATCGGGAGCATTCGATGACTTCCTGTACTGGTCGCGCTTCCCGTTCTTCTCGGTGTCGGAAAACGGATCACGCTACCTCGTCGAAGTCGGCGATGCGCGTTTCGCTCGGCGACCAGGAGGCGGCTTTGCGACCAGCCGCACTATAGTTGATGCGGACGGCTTATGAAGTCTGGCCATACTCGAGCGATCGCGGGCCGGCGGTGTTGCAAGTCGTTATGAATATTAACTGTCTGCGGATATCGCCGGGTGATGAGGCGTTCAGAGGCGCTTCGTGAACACTTGAGTATCCTCCTCTCATGTCTATCCGCGTCGCAAAAGAATTTCGCTTCGAGGCAGCTCACCGTTTACCCTGGCACGAAGGTCTCTGCTCGAACGTGCACGGCCATTCCTATCACGTCGTTGTTGAGTTGACGGGCGCGCGGGATCAACGCGGCATGGTGGTTGATTTCAAACACCTCAAGCAGATGGTCGCCCCGTTAATCGATCGGTGGGATCATGCGGTGCTTGCGGCCGAGAGCGATAAGGAACTGATCGATTCGGTTCGAGCGCTGGGGTCGAGGCTTGAGATCCTGCCGTACGACACGACGGCCGAGAACATGGCGGATTATATTGCACAGGCAATCGTCCGGGAGCATCATAGCTTCCTTTCCGATCGCAGTATCTCACGCGTGCGCGTGTCCGTTCGGGAGACAGCGACGTCCGAAGCTACGGTCGAGCTTGATATTGCGTGATGTCAAACGGCCTTTAGATTCGCTGCTTCGGAAAGGCCGTTCCAATCAAAACCGGGGTGTACGTCTGTCTTGTCGGCCCGTACATGGTGGTGTCCGATCACGCCCTTGAAATGATATAACGTGGCGTCGAACTCGGTTTTGTTCGCCGGCATCTGGCGCGGAATGCCGAATAGCGCGCACAGGTGATCCACCAGCTTCGAGGCGGCCTCAAGTTGTGCAGGCGTATAAGCGGCAAAATACCGCGCTGTCCTTCGCCACGTCGATCCGTGATCGTAGGCGACCCCCGTAAATGCACGGCCGAACGCGTGATACCCGGCCGCCGTTTTCTCGAGCGGGCCCTCTGATGCCAGCTCGATGCCGATGCTGCGGCGATCCATCGACGGCATCCCGCGCACGCCAAGGTGGTACGCCCAGAATTGAGGATCGAACACCTCATGGATGTGCCCGTCGCGCTCGATCACATACGCGGTGGCTACGCGATTTGCCTGGCTTTCCCACCATGCGATCGTGCTTTTTGCACTTCCGCCGACTGTATGATGCATGACGATGAGATCTTTCGTCGTGGCCTCTTCCACATAGGTACCACGCGATAGACGGAGACTACGATCGATGGGTGGTGCGGCGTCGAGAGGTGTGTCCACCGCGGTCGCATCGTCTGCGAGCGCCGCCTGCGTTTGCGGACCCACGAGCCCGTCCGGCAGGAGGCCGCGGCTCGTCTGGTAAGCGACGACGGCGGCATGCGTGGCCGGACCGAAGACACCATCGGCGTCGAAGCCGAGTTCACGAAGCCGCTTCTGCAGCAATTCAACCTCGGAGCCTGTCGAGCCTCGTTTCAGCATGTCAGTGTAGGATTCAGGTGGGGAGTACCTTACTTGTGGGGGCAGAAAATAGCGTCAGCCCGCGACGCCCTCCTGCGCTCGTAACCAGGCCACGAAGTTATCTGAGGCATACCGCGGACTAAGTTCGGCGGCATGCCGCTCGATGACCGATGGGTGAACGGTTCCGGACCCGATGGGCCGTATGTGACGGCGCGAGAGCTTGTACAACCCTCTGCGAGACTCTCGAAGCTCAGCCAGGGCGTTTGGCGTGATATGCTCCCGGACGTACGTGTCATCGAACATGAGACCGCATTTATCAGCGCACTCGATCATCCACTGGAGTGCCAGATCAGACAGCCCCGCATCCGCATATCCCCCGCCCACATTACAGTGCACGCCGGCGAACCAGACCTGCTTCACGCGCTCGGCATCAGCCGCGTCCGCAATCTCCCACAAAGCCGGCTTAAACTGACGTCGCTGTTCGTCGATAGCGACGGCGTGACACGCGTTATCAACGATGCGGCTCAGCCGCACGTCATGAAACTGGTACCGGTGCCGCGTTATCCAGTTAAGGCTCCGGATCGGGATGCCGAGCGCGCCGACCGTATCCCATACACCAAGCAGCCGAATGCGGGGCTCAATCGAGTACTTGGACCGAAATGCCCGTGCCTCATCATCATCAGGATGCACCTTGCGCGAGCGGTACAGCTCGTAGGCGCGGCCGTGCATGTGGCGGTATTGCCGGCGCAGCAATCCGCTATTACGGATATATCCTACGACGCTCCGCGCGGTATAGGCGCCACGGCTGAACCCAAACAGCGAGAGTTCATCGCCCTCTTCGTAGTTGTTGACGATGAATCGGTAAGCATCTTGAACGTTGGCTGCCAGACCATGACCGAACGCGCCACCCGTCCATTTGTCGATGCCCAGCCTGGTGCCGACGCCTCGGCTGTAAAAGACAATCTGTGGAGCGCCGGCGTGGTCACGGCTTCTCAAAGCCCTGACGAATTTGGCCACGTTACTCGGAGCCGCAGCGTCTCCGTCTTTTTGATCCGGGGTGTTCCAGGTGCCGTCGCAACAGATGATCAGGCGTTTCATGGCGATGACGTCGTTTGATGGCGGAAGGACGTCCGGGCGGGCGTTGGCGAGCCAAGAGCTCATTACTCGATCCAATAAAACGCATCTCAAGCGCGCACGTAGTCACCTGAGTGACCATCTGCGTTGATATTACAATTGGAAGCTCGTTCGGTCGCGTTACGCCAGGCGAATGATGAATTCACGCTTTGCTGTCGCGGTGGAGCGTGCGGCGTACCTTCCCCATATCCGTGAGCTCCTCAAGACCCTGGCATCATCATGAATAGATCTGTCCTTTTCCTCATCATTTCGTGTGCCGTGGTCACCGGCTGCGGAGGAACGCCCGAGGCCGACGGGCCGACCTATGAGTCGGTTGGATTCGAGCTTGTTGGATTCGGGCGCGACGCGAACGTGGAGGCGCTGACTGAAACTCGGCTTCAAACCGAGGACGACTGGCAACGTTA
>CBFGYX010000301.1:0-3139 GCA_965653075.1 uncultured bacterium | reverse complement strand
TGTTGCACTAATCACTAATCACCAATCACCAATCACTGTTTCCTCGCCCCGTCTTCCACGCTGCTGTATGCTCCCCCGGTGACCGCGACTCGTTATCGCCCGCTTTGGATCGGGGCCGGCCTGATCGGCCGCTTGTTTCGTGTAGATGCGGCTCGCTTCTGCGATCCGATCTGGCCGACCGTGCAGCTCCACGGTCGCCGGTCGCTCGCAGCGACCGTAAGCATCCCACTCCACTCGGAGCGTGGGATGCACCGTAGCCCCGTGCGAGATCGCACGCGCCTGGGCGCGCCTCACCGTAGCGAGGCGGGGCGATGTACGTTTGCCAACTGCGGGCATTGAGGTCCTCGTTGGTGTCAGTTGTGCACTGAGATATCAAGTTGGCCTGCGGCCGGCAGAACCGTGCACAACAACTACCGGGCGGGCGCGCGTGGAGAGGCCGGACTTTTAGCGGCCTTCCGATGATGATGCTTGAGGCAGTCGAGTGAGATCACCAACGACCACCCAGGATCGCTGATCACGCGCCAGGGGCCTGCACCTGGCGCGCACGCACGCGCCAGGTGCCGCCCTATGCCGTTGCCAGGTACGTCACGCCGCCGCCGTTGAGGACGACGGTCCCTGGACGCTTTCAACGGCACAAGATCGCGTGGAGGACGAGCGAGATCGCGGATGCCACTGCCGTGGACACCCCTAGCTCGACCAGCCACCGAGTCACGAGTTGGTGAGGCATTTCCGTGCCTCCTTCACCTGGCGCTCAACACTGAGCATGAACGCATCGAGCACCAGCACCGAGCCTCGACCGTCATTGAGACGGTCGAGTTGATCAGCGGCTTCCCGCAGCACAGCAGGAAGCCGCACCACGCGATCATAAGGCCCGCTCATTGCCGCGACCTCTCGCCGACCTGGCGCCCCAGGATCGTCAGGTTCACGATGCCGTCGCTCCGGATGTATTTGAGCGACGCTGGCGTGACGAACAGCTCATCCGTATCCGTGGACGTAACGTAGCGTTTCGTCAGTCCCGCCGTGGGCAGGCTCACGATGTTCGCATCCGTTTCGGCCAGCGAGAAATTGATGAACTGATCACCGTAGAGGAACACGTCGCGGAGATCGACCCAGTACGCGTCCGTGTTGGACGTGAGCGGGGCCGACAGCGCAGCGCGCTTCTGCAGGGAGGATTGCGGATCGGCATGCAGGAGAGCAGGCAGCCAATCCAGCGCCCCGTCCATGATCCCCACGATCGCGCCAGACTGATTCTGGCGATAGACCTTGGGGCGCGCGACGCACACACCGAACAAGAAACCCGGCTCCTTGAAGAACCGATCCTTATCCGCCGTCTCCGCGACCTTCCAGGACAACGCCGAGCGCGGCGTGCCGGAAGTCGGATCGACCGTGTTGGCGGGATACGTCCAGTCACGGATGTAGCGCACCAACTCGGGCTTGTGAGTTGCTTCCGTGACGGCACCACGAACGCCGAACGTTTCGAGATATTCCTCGAACGTGATTTCCGTCATGTTCTGCGACCGCATCAGCTGCCACTGTCGGAGAGCAGCCTCGACTTCCGACGCCTGGATCGTCGTGTTCGCGTCGGCCGAGTCAACGTCGAGGTCGACGCTGATGTAGTCGGCATCATTGCGGACAGAACGAAGCCACTGCTGCTGTACGACAGACGCAACTGGCATGGTGTCGATGACGTTGGCGTTCCACGTCTCGCCTTCGTCGCGGAAGTATTCTTCGACGACGCGCTTGAGGCACTTCTGCGAGTAGTTGATGAGGCTGGCACCGTGATAATACCTCACGTCGGCCGCGGACTGTAGCGCCGCGGCGTTGTAGTTGGGATCGAGCACCATCGCCTCGAACGATGCACGATCGTCGAGGTCGCGGAGCTTCACGTAGAACACGAAATATTCGAGCCACCACCCGATCAATGCCGACTTGACCGGATCGCTCACGACGCGAGCTTGCAGCAGGAGCGACTTCATCGTTTCACCGGCGAGCACCGGAGCGATGAAGAACGGCTGGATTTGAAACGCCTGCTGCCGCAGTTGGAACGTGTGTTCGGGCCGACGGGCCACGCGTTGCGTTCTGTCAACGTTGCGCTGGAGTACGAGGGCCATCAGAAACGCGCCCTCTTGAGCGGATCAGCGAGCATCTTGAGCTTGCCCTGATCCGAGACGACGCCGACCGGCCCAGCGATACCCTGGGCCGCTTCGTTGCGGATGACGATATCCAGGCGTTGCGGGCGGCCGCCAGCGCGGCTCGTGCGACGCGAGGCGGTACGCCGCCTCGGACGGGAATACGAGCGTCGAGACGACGAGTAGGAACGACGTTTGGCACGACGAGCCATTTCCGTTTCTCCAAAAAAATAGCCCCCGTCAGTCCGTAGACCCGGGGGCTAGTTGGGGGGCGGATCATGAGCGCCCCCAGGGTTCCTCGCGTAGACCTGATTCGCGGCCTGGCTGTCAACCTATTTGTTCATCATGAAGTTCGCGCCGCCGCCGGTCATCATCTGCCCGTACAGCGACCGGCTTTGCGAGGTCGTGCCGATGCTGGGCACGTTCGGCTTACGACGCTGCGACAAGATGCGATCCTGGCCTGGCATCTTGCTCGACATCGACTGAATACCGATGGGCGATCGAGACTTCGCGCTCAACGCTCCAAGCGCCTTCCCCATCGAGCCGAACGTTCGGTCCACCAGGTGCTCTTGCACCAGGTTACGCGAAGCAGCGGACAGGTCCATGTGATCCACACACGACATGATGTTTCTGGCCATCAGAAACGAGTCATTCCGCGCCCGCTTGTACTTCGCGTTGTACCCACGCGCCTTCTTGATCGCCGCATCCTGGCGGATGCGCTTCCTCGACTTACCCCCTCTCTGGCAATGACGCGGCAGCGCATCGTGCAAGGCTTCGAGGAAGTCGTTGACCTCCGATGGGATGCCCACTGCGCGATGCATCAGATACGAGACGATCGGATAGGCGCGTGTCTTGATCTCCTTCGAGCCAGGTCGTGCCGGGACTGCGGCGAACACCCTTGGGATCGGCCGCACCACCGGCAGCACCGGGTGCAAGACGACGGACTGTGACGGCTGCCCCTTCTGCGGGACCGTCACCGTCTTTGCCATCAAGAGCGGCGGGACTGCGCG
>CBFGYX010000300.1:0-3139 GCA_965653075.1 uncultured bacterium | reverse complement strand
TCGCCATAGACAAAGCGCGGCACGAACCACGGATCGCTGAAGTCGAACGTGCCGTAGTTGAAGACGATATCGGTGCGGGTTGCCGGGTCGTGGATGCGCAGCGCGGTGTGACCCCATCGCGCGTGGATGGCATCGCCCGGCATGATCGTGAGGAGCGTGGCGCGGGCGTCGTCGGACAACGAGTGTTGCGACGACTGCGGGTTGACGGGCGCGACGAACAGGAGGAGGGATAAAAGGATGCCCACTTATGGATGCGGTTCTGGAAGTGGAGATGGCCGGTCGGCGTACTCAAACGCGTCGCTCCGGTTCGTCGGTTCTGGTTCGTCGTCTTCAGCATGCGTTCATACGCCGCTGCGTAGATTGCGCGATTCCAGAGCCGTGGAGCACACGTAGAAATCAGGCGTCGAGTTCAGGTGAACAGAAAAGAGCGTGCACGTTTTACGATCGAAGCGTTACGAGAGGCGATTCCGCGTCCCGACACGGAGCTTGAGTTCGGCAACGAGTACGAGCTTCTGCTGGCGGTGGTGCTCTCGGCGCAGTGTACGGATGAGCGCGTCAACAAGGTGACGCCCGAGCTGTTCGAAGCTTTTCCCAACGTCGAGTCGCTGGCGCGCGTCGAGCCGGAGGACGTCTTCCCGTATATCCGGTCGATCTCGTATCCGAACAACAAATCGAAGCATCTGGTCGGCCTGGCGCGGATGATCATCGACGATTTCGACGGGCAAGTGCCGAACTCGATCGAGGGCCTGATGAAACTGCCCGGCGTCGGCCGAAAAACGGCGCAGGTGGTGGCATCCGTTGCATTCGATATCGACGCGCTGCCGGTGGACACGCATGTTTTCCGCGTCGCGAATCGCATCGGTATCACACATCGCGCCGATACGCCGCTGAAGGTCGAACGTCAGATCAAGGCGGTCGTGCCGAAAGAGGACTGGGGCGAGGCACATCACCTCTTGATTTTGCACGGCCGGTATACGTGTATCGCACGGCGGCCGAAGTGCGAGATCTGCCCCGTGCGTCCGGCGTGTGTTTATTATGAGCGCCTGCAGAAATTGCCGGGTCCGCTCGAAGGGCTGGATAGGAAGAAGGGCCGGTTTTTCTGCAAGACGTGCGGGCGGTATTTCGACGAGCCCGCCAACCGAGTCGACCGCTATGGTATGGAGCAGGTCTCCTGCCCGGTCGATGGATCAATGAACGTATTTGAGACGCGCACCGGGAACTCCACCCGTCGTGTTCCTGACTTTCGCGTCAATGCCTGAGACCACTTATGGATAACCGCAAGCGACACATCCTCATCATTCTGGACGGATACGGCATCGCCGAAGACGCGTCCGTCAGCGCGATCGCCCGGGCGCGCAAGCCGTATCTCGACCACCTGTTTGCTACGTACCCACACGGAAATCTCGAGGCCTCGGGGCTTGCGGTAGGTCTTCCACGCGGACAGATGGGGAACTCCGAAGTCGGTCACACCAACCTCGGCGCCGGCCGTGTGGTGTACCAGGAAATCACACGCATCGACAAGTCGATCGAAGAGGGCGACTTCTACGAGAACGACGTCTTTCGTACGGCGGCGAGGCATGCACGTGAGCACGGCAGGAAGCTCCACCTGCTCGGACTATTATCCGACGGCGGTGTCCATTCCTCCAACGAGCATCTCTACGCCCTTCTTGAGCTCGCTCGCCGCGAAGGTCTCGCCTCGCATCAGGTTTGCGTGCACGCGTTCACCGACGGACGCGATACCGATCCGAACGGCGGTGCCGAGTACGTGCGTCAATTCAACGAGCGCGCGGCGGAGGTCGGAGTCGGGCGGATCGCTTCGGTCATCGGGCGCTATTACGCGATGGACCGCGACCGGCGATGGGAGCGCACCAAGTTGGCGTACGATCTGCTCGTGAGCGGCCACGGCGACGTAAGCAGCTCGGCGCTCGACGTGCTTCAGCAGAGCTATGCGGAGGGCGTGACCGATGAGTTTGTGATGCCGAAGGTCATCCAGTATGCGGATGGTCATGGCTCTCGGATCGAGGATGGGGATGCCGTCATCTTCTTCAACTTCCGGGCGGATCGTGCGCGCCAGCTCACGCAGGCGCTCATTGACCCCGAGTTCGACGGTTTCCAGCGTCCGCTGCTCGACCTCCACCTGGCGACCATCTCTCCGTACGACGCGTCGTTTAATGTGCCCGTAGCCTTCGAGAAGGTCGATCTGACGATGACGCTCGGCGAGGTGATCGAGGGGCTCGGCGGGCGCCAGCTGCGCGTGGCCGAGACGGAGAAATATGCGCACGTGACGTACTTCTTCAGCGGCGGCCGTGAGAAGCCGTTTGAAGGGGAGGATCGCCTCCTGGTGCAGTCGCCCAAGGTGCCTACCTACGACCTGCAGCCCGAAATGAGTGCGGCGGAAGTGGCGTCTCGCACGGCCGCGGCGTTGGCCGAGGAGTCGTACAATCTCGTGGTGCTGAACTTTGCCAACCCGGACATGGTCGGGCACACGGGCGTGATGGAGGCGGCCGTGAAAGCGGTTGAAGCTGTCGACGCCGCGACCAGGGTCGTGGTCGAAGCGGCGCTGGCGAACGGTTATTCGGTTTCGATCATCGCCGACCACGGCAACGCCGATCGGATGATGAACCCCGACGGATCGCCGCACACGGCGCACACGACTGTCCGCGTGCCGCACCTCATCATCAAAGACGGTTTCAACGGCCCGATCCGCGACGGCAAGCTGGGCGACGTAGCTCCGACGATCCTGCGGCTGCTCGGCGAAGAAGCGCCTGGAGAAATGACGGGGGACGTCCTGGTTTAAGCGGGATACTCGCCAAACGTATGGACAGGACGCTTCCAGATTTTGTGGGTTGGACAGGTCCTTTACAAGCGGCGGGCCGGAGCTCGAATGTATGGGCTGCCTCAGAATCTTGTTCATCCTGACCATCCTGTCAGAAATCACCGGCCGCTTTGAGGATGTATTGGACAGGATTACGGGGATTGACAGGATGGGGGCTACGCGTCCGAAGGTATAATGACGGGCCCTTTGCTCAAGCGTATGGATGGGCTGCTTCCGGATCTTGTTCATCCTGATCATCCTGTCAGAAATAGCTGGCCGCTTTTGAGGATGTATTGGACAGGATTAGGGGATTGACAGGATGGG
>CBFGYX010000299.1:0-3140 GCA_965653075.1 uncultured bacterium | reverse complement strand
GAACGAACGGCGCCTGCTTGGCCGCGGCGTGTCGGCATGTGCCACCTGCGACGGCGCGTTCTTCCGCGATGAAGAGGTCGTCATCGTCGGCGGCGGAGATACGGCGATGGAAGAGGCACTCTTCCTGACCCGGTTCGCCTCTAAAGTGTATGTGGTACACCGGAGGGAGGAGCTTCGTGCGTCCAAGATTATGCAGGAGCGTGCCTTCGCCAACGAAAAGATCGAGTTCGTCTGGAACTCGCAGGTCGTTGAGGTGCTCGGAGGCGATGAGGTAGACGGCGTGGTCGTTCGCAACGTGAAGACAGGCGAGGACTCTGAGCTCCCGGTTAAGGCGCTCTTTGTTGCAATCGGTCATCAGCCCAACACGCAGGTGTTCGAGGGTTGGCTGGAGATGGATGCGCAGGGTTACATCAAAACGAAGGGCGACTCTACCTACACCAGCATCCCGGGCGTCTTTGCGAGTGGAGATGCCCAGGACCACGTGTACCGGCAGGCCATCACGGCAGCGGGAACGGGCTGTATGGCGGCGATTGACGCCGAGCGCTGGCTCGCAGAGCACGGCGTGATCGAAGGCGGCCGCACCGAAACCGAGTACCACGCCGCACCGGCCGTTCAAAGCGCAGATGCCGAGCTTCTTGGTGATGCCTGATCGTCTGCGAGTTCTCGCCGGGGCGATTCTTCTCGCGACGGCGTCACTAATAGCCGCCTGCGGCGGGGAGACCGGCCCTACGTTGACGGTCGAAACGGATCCCGCGGTCGCCGATCGTACGGATGTGGACGCAACCGGTGAGGATCGCATCGCTCGCCGACGTTCAGGGGGCTTCGTAGCCGATCATGTGCAGGATGCCCAGACCGAAGCGCGCGTACTGCTTGCGCTGGCTGACGATGCACGCCTATCCGCCTATCCGTTTACTGTCGACGTAGTCGAGGGCGAAGTCGTGCTGTCCGGAAATGTCGGGACGCAATCCGAACAGCAGCATGCCGTCCAGGTCGTGAATTCTGTCGACGGCGTACGCCGGGTTGTCAACGGCATCACGTTTACCGAGACCGTGGCGTCAGAGCCGGCTCCTGCCGGCGGGAGCACCAATGGCCGTGCTCCCGAAACGCCGCGAGCCGCATCGGCTCCCGAAGCCGAATTCCACACGGTGCAATCCGGCGAATCGCTCTGGGCGATTTCGCGCCGGCACGGCGTTTCGGTCGAGGATATCCGCCGCCTCAATAACTTGCAGGGAAACAACGTGAGACCCGGGCAGCGCCTCCGGATCCGATAGCGTGCGCCCTATCCCTTGAACAAGTTCTTCAGGACGAACCAGATATTTTCGCGCCGTTCACGGAGCCGCCGAGAGAAGTACGGCACCCACTCCGTGCCATACGGAACGTAGACGCGCATGTTATAACCTTCATCAGCGAGCTGCTGCTGCGTGTCGGTGCGGATGCCGTAGAGCATCTGAAACTCAAACCGGTCGCGACCAATCCCCTCCCGCTCGACAAATGACTTCGTTGCCTCGATCAGACTGTCGTCGTGCGTGGCGATGCCGGGGTAACGCGCGTTCGCGATGAGCATCTCAGCATACTCGATGAATCGCTCGCGGATCGTCGGCATATCCTGATAGGCAATGGATGCCGGCTCCTTGTATGCGCCCTTGCACAACCGCACACGCGCATCCAGCTTGCACATCCGTTCGACGTCCTGCTTCGTGCGCTTCAGGTACGCCTGCAACACAATCCCCACGTGGTCAGGGAAGTCGGGATACACGGCTTCGAAGAGTGATATCGTCGACTCTGTGGTATCACTCCCTTCCATATCGAGCCGGACGAAAACGTCGGCCGCCTTCGCCTTTGTCAACAGATCTTTCAGATTGGCGAGGCAGAACTCCTCATCAATCTTCTGCCCGAGCATCGAAAGCTTGATCGATATATTGACGTCGCGGCTCGTCGTCTGCTGCGCGAGCGTCTCGACGAGATCGATGTAGGCATCGCGCGCGGCGAGCGCCACCTGACGATCCGAGACGTACTCGCCCAGCAAATCAAGCGCAACGTGCATCCCCGAATCGCTCAAGCGATCAACCACGGGAAGCGCTTCCGCCAGGGTTTCGGCGGCGACGAAGCGACGAGCTAAAAAGAAGGGTAACCGCATGATGTACCGGACGAAATTAGATCCGCAATAATACAGCGGAAGCCCATCGGCACAGCATCATCCTTCTCGAAGAGCCTGCGAAAGATCGTCGAGCAGGTCATCTATATGTTCGATGCCCGTCGATACACGAATCAGCGAATCAGGAATGGCCGAAAGCTGTTCGATCGACGCCCGATGCTCGATCAGGCTCTCCGTTCCGCCGAGGCTCGTCGCGCGGCGGAACACACGGCACCGGCGTACGACTTCTTTGGCGGCCTCGGCACCATCCTCCATCTCAAATGACAGCATCCCTCCGAAATCATCCATCTGCGACCGAGCGGTATCGTGCCCTGGATGCGACGGCAGTCCGGGATAATGAACCGCCGCCACCTGTGGATGCTCCGACAGGAAATCGGCAATACGTCTGGCGTTGAGGCACTGTGTACGGATCCTCACGGCGAGCGTCCGCATGCCGCGCATTGCGAGCCACGCGCTGAAAGGATCGAGCACGGCGCCGTACGACTGCTGGATTTCGCGCAAAGGGCCGGCCAGCTCAGAGCCTTCTTTCACGACGGCGACGCCGGCAAGGACGTCGGAATGGCCGGAGAGAAACTTGGTGACGGAGTGGACCACCACATCGGCGCCGAGCTCAAGCGGCCGCTGAAGTAGCGGTGTGGTGAACGTGCCGTCAACGGCGACGTGCGCTCCCTTGTCGTGTGCGAGTTGAGATATGGCGCGGAGGTCGGTGATGTGGCCGAGCGGATTCGACGGCGTCTCCAGCCAGAGCAGTCGCGTGGGCTCACGAAGGGCCTCTTCCACCGCACTGAGATCAGTCGTGTCGACATAGTCATATCGCAGCTTCCAACGAGAGAACACATCCGCAAGGACCTTGCGGACGCCGTAGTACAGATTGTCCGGCAGTAACACGCGGTCGCCGGGGTCGAAAAGCTGAAAGACGGAGGAAATCGCGGCCATACCGGATGCAAACGCCATGGCATCGCCACCTTCTTCAAGGCGCGCCATC
>CBFGYX010000298.1:0-3150 GCA_965653075.1 uncultured bacterium | reverse complement strand
GCGTGTACCAGTTGAGGATCGCCCTCTCCCACCCAGCGGTACACGGCAGCCACAAAGATCGGCGAGCCATCCTCACCGTCATCTACAATGAAACGTCGGCGGCCCGACTCGGCCACCTCCCTCACCACCATTTCCGCGACTTTCTCGAACGAAGGCGCACCACCAATGGCATATACCAATTGATGATCACCCTCTCGCACCCGGCGGTACACGGCCGACGACGTGCATCCCGCCGCACCGGCGGCAAGCCGCGTGAGGCGCGCGACATCCGGATTCTCTTCGGATGTGGAATCGATTAGTGTTGAGGAAGGCGACGACACGGTGATCGCGTCGTCTTTAGCAACTTCAGTCATGTGCAAGCTCAAGCCAGGCGTCAGGGCGTACTATCGACCGCCGGGCCGGAGACTAAAGGATGAAGGGTGGTAGGCGCCCTGATTGACGACGAGGCAATGGCGTCTTGTCAGCTCAATGCGGCCAGGCGCTCAACCGATGAGGGGAAGTCGAACGCTTCGACGTGCCAGGACGCCAACCGTTCAGTGCGCTCCTTTAAGAATGCATAGACGTTTTCGAGCCGGATGTCCTGCGGCCCAATGTCGGAGTCGAGATCCGACCATTCAATCGGCATCGCGATGGACGCATGTGGTGTCGATCGCACGGCGTACGGCGCAACAAACGACTGCGCGTAGCGATTACGCAGGTAATCAATATAAATGCGGTTGCCTCGTTTGTCACGGCTAAACTCGGTCGTAAAGGCCGCCGGAAGCTTCTTTGCGAGCATTTCGGCTACGTTCTTCGAGAACTCAAAGACCTCCGGCTGCGGCATCGGCCGCTGGAGTGCCGCCGACAGGTGAATACCGCGCGATCCGGTGAGTTTAATATGGGATGGGATGCCGAGCTCGGAGAGCAGGTGCCGCAGCAGCCGCGCGCCCGTCTTAATCTCATCGAAGCCGACACTACCGCCGGGATCGAGATCCCACACGACGATATCGGCAACGTGGACGTCCGGCATGAGGGATATCCAGATATGAGGGATACTGACAAGGTTGGCCAGGTACGCAAGCGTAGCCGGGTTCTCGGCCGTGATGTATGTACGCATCTCGTCGCTGATCTCAACCTGAACGCGCTGGATGAAATCGGGGAAGTAATCCTGAGCCTCTTTCTGATAGAACTCGTCTCCGCCCGCCCCTTCCGGAAAACGCACGAGGGTCAACGGCCTCGCCGAAACATGTGGCAACATCAGATCGGCCACAGCCAGGTAGTAGCGCACAAGCTCCTCCTTTGTCGAGCCCGTCTCGGGGAACAGCACCTTCTGCGGGTTGCTGACGCTGACTTCCGCGGTGCCCGCCTTGATGGTCAGGGTCTCTCGACGCGACATTCTTTCGGGTCTTTGTCCGGCCGTAACCGGAGAAATGACGGATGACGATACGCTCCACCAGATCCGATGCTGAGGTAGCGGATCTCGCAAACATACTCTGGTTCGGTCCAGTTGACGTCGCGATAGTCTCTCGGCGCGTCGGTGACTGGAGGAGACGTGCGTGAGATTGGATCGAGCATGGCGCGGAGCTTACGCGTCTCCGCGTCGCTGAACCCCGTCCCGACGCGGCCGGCTACGACTAACTTGTCGCCTTCATCTCCATCACCATCGTACAGGCCGAGTGCGAGCGATGAGATGGGCCGACGGTCGGACCGGTAGCCGATGATTACCGCCTCGGCCGTTCGGTACGCCTTGATTTTGAGCCAGGCGTCGCTGCGCCTGCCAGGTTGATAACGGCTGCCACGGCGCTTCGCAATCACCCCTTCCTGGCCGCGTTCAGTCATGATCCGCCAGAGCTTCTCACCCTCGCGCGTGAAGACGGTGGTCTCGATTCGATGATGTTCGCCGGCGGTGTGTGCAGCGAGAAACCCGTCGTTGAGCATCGAACGACGCTCCTCGAGCGGTGCATCCACCAATATCCGGCCCTCACGCCGGAGCAAGTCGAACGCGACGAAGGTGACGGGCCGCCCTCCTCTCGGTGCGATGCGCCGGTGGTGCCGCTCGATCAGTGAGTGGAAGTCTGGATTCCCCTGCGCATCATACAAGACGATTTCTCCATCGATAACTGCGTCATCGAACGAGAACGCATCGCCGGGCCGGATCTCCGGATATGCGCTGGTAATGTCGTTGTCGTTCCGTGAATAAAGCCGCACGCCGGCGCCGTCGACATAACATAACGCACGTATGCCGTCGAGCTTCGGCTCGAACCAGTAGTCGTCAGATGTAAGCAGCGACTCGCTTCCGACCGATGCCAGCATGGGCTTCATGCGGCTCATGACCCTCAGTTGAGACTGGCTTTCAACGCATCCATCAGCGTCTCCTCATCGAAGACAGGCACTTTCTCGCCCTTGTCGTCAACCGTGATCTTGTCCTTCTGGTCGATCATCTTCTTCACCTGCTCGGCAAAGGTATCCTTGAAGACGCCCATGTCGAACGAATCCGAATAAAGCTGGTCGACAAGGCGTGCCGCAAGCTCCACTTCTTCTTTCTTCAGCTTCGGCTCTGATTCCAGCGTCTGGAGATCATCAATATTCCGCACTTCATACTCGTAGTGCAGCGTCGATACCAGCAGCCCGGACCCATACGGACGAATCGCGCAGACATACTCCTTCTCCCGCATCACGAAACGACCGATTGCGACTTTGCCGCTGTCCTCGAGCACTTTCCGGAAGAGAAAGTACGACCGGTCTCCCGCCTTCGACGGCGCGCAGAAATACGGCTTGTTGTAGTAGATCGGGTCGATGTCTTCGCCGTCGATGATCTCGCTGATCTCCACTCGATCGGTTTTTTCCGGCCGTATCGACGCCAGTTCCTCCTGAGTGAACGGCAGGTACTGACCGTCGCCCAGTTCGAGCGCTTTGACGGTTTCTCCCCATTCAATTTTGTCGTCGCAGCCGTCGCAGTACCGTTCATAGTGGACGGGGGTCATGCACTGTTTGCAGAGCAGTTTGAAGCTGACGCCCTGCGTGCTGACGGCCGTGTAGAGCTTGATGGGGATGCTTACGAGACCGAAGGATATGGTGCCGTTCCAGACGGAGCGCATGGTTATGCCGCATGTTTGGTGTCAAATCGAATCCGTAAACGAGCCAGTCCTCCAGGAGCACCAGTTGCTCTGT
>CBFGYX010000297.1:0-3153 GCA_965653075.1 uncultured bacterium | reverse complement strand
CCCACGGTCCGCCAGCAGCTTGCAGATCGACTCGCCGAGACCCGAGCCTCCACCAGTTACGATCGCGACTTTACCTTCGTGCGTGTTCATCATCTCCTCCAATTTGCGTTGAAAGGGCGTGATTGCCTAACCGCGCGCTGCCGCTATGGTTCGTCTCAGAGTCGATACGAAGCGGCCCGACCTGATCGAGGCACGCGGCCGCATCTGTTCGAGTCCCTCCCGCCAATCGCGATGTGACGGCTGCGTAGTCGCTTCGTCAAAGATGTGATAGACCTGCGAGACCGGGCCCGGCACGCAACATCGGCCGCGCACTGACTTTTGGTAGCATTCAGCATAGTCGAAGTACGAACAACCAATTTCGGAGAGAGGAGATGTTGAAGTTGAGGAACACACTCACACTTTTGGCCGCAATGGTGGCCATCATTCTTGTCGCACCGTCCGCCTTCGCGCAGGATCGCGCGATCGACCGCCAGGACCAGGACCGATTCGGGCATATGATGTCCGCGATAGATCGGACCGCGTTCCACACCGATCAACTAACGGCACGGCAGGACCTGACGGCGGATCGGATTCACTTCTACGACGCGAACCAGATCGCACGAGACGACAATGCGCGGGTGCTCGATGAGACGTTCGAGCGTCACCGCAACGACACGCAGATGCTGCATGAGGCGATCAACCGGCATCAGGTCCTTCGAGGCGCCCTCACCCAGCGTGAGATCGCAACGGACGACGTGATCGGCATCGACGTCCGTGACAACGGCGACGTCCACGTCTATCACCGACCCCGGCTCGAATAATCGGCTTCGCCGGTAATCAAAATCTGTTACAGGAAGGGGTTGTCTCACGCCGAGGCAATCCCTTTTTGTGTGCCAGGCGGCGAGTCACCTGCGCAGTACCTCACCGGCTCAATGCTGATGCCGGTGATATTGTTTGGAGGAAGCGGGTTTCCTGGGGAAGCCGGATTCCCGGGAAAGCCGGGCAATCGTTGTGCCGCGCACCGCACTCTTCTGCCGAGACGAACCAGGTAGCCACGCGGCCGAGACGCCCTGCTTTCAGACGTCGCATCAGGTGTTGAATCCAGCAGGTGCAACCTTTCTGCCCCCAATTTCGTCCGCTGTGGGCTCGTTAAGAACGACATCTCATGACCAGACACTCCAGCTCGCTCGCCGTCGAAACCGAGGCGCTCGTCAAGCACTTCGGCGCGACCCGTGCGGTCGAGGGCGTCGACCTTCGTGTCGGGCGGGGCAGCATCTTCGGACTCCTCGGCCCGAACGGCGCCGGCAAGACGACGACCGTCCGCATGCTCGCCACGCTCATCCGGCCGACCGCCGGCACGGCGCGCGTGCTCGGGCACGACGTCGTCACCGACGCCCACGAGGTCCGGCGCCGCATCAGTCTGACCGGCCAGTTTGCATCTGTTGATGAAGACCTGACGGGGCACGAGAATCTCGTTCTTCTGTCGCGGCTGCTCGGGTTGTCACGATCCGCGGCACGCCGCCGCGCGGGCGATCTGCTCGACGCGTTCGATCTCGCTGATGCGGCATCGCGCCAGGTCAAGCAGTATTCCGGGGGGATGCGGCGCCGGCTCGACATCGCGGCAAGCATCATCCGCACTCCGGAGCTGCTCTTCCTCGATGAGCCCACCACCGGGCTCGACCCACGCAGCCGTGGCGATGTATGGCAGATCATCCGCGCACTCGTCGATGCCGGGTCGACCGTCCTCCTCACCACGCAGTACCTCGAGGAGGCCGATCAGCTTGCTGACCGTATCGCCGTTATCGATCATGGGCGCGTGATTGCGGAAGGCACCAGCGCCGAGCTGAAGACCGCCGTGTGCCGGACGATGCTGCACGTCCGCCTCGTCGATGCCGACAAGCGTGGACTTGCGATAGCGTTCCTGAGCAATCTCCTCGGCGAGCAGGCACTCGCTAACGGTGACCCGTCCCATGGGGACCCGCGTGCGATGACGTGGCGCGTTTCGAGGCCCGACCGTGCCCCGGCCGCGCTTGCGGCGTTGAGCGATGCCGGATTTGCCGTCGCCGAGTTCTCGCTCGGGCAACCCAGCCTCGACGAAGTCTTTCTCGCGCTCACCGGGCGTACGCCGGACGATGAAGACACGGCGTCGACCGTAAAGCCTATTTCTTCGACAGTAGTATGAGTAACCGGGGTATGGGTAACCGGGATATGAGTAACCGGGAGACAGGCTCACGCCGCGGCATCGCACAGCTGCTGGCTGACGGAAAACAGGACGTACGCCCTGCCGGCGCGATTGCGACCTCGTTTGCGTTCGGCCGGCGCGCGCTCCTGAAGATCAAACATATGCCCGAGCAGCTGTTCGACGTCGTCGTGACGCCGATCATGTTCACGGTGTTGTTCACCTACCTGTTCGGCGGTGCCATCGCAGGCTCGCCGGATGCATATCTGCAGTTTCTGCTGCCCGGCATTCTGGTGCAGACCGTTGTCTTCACGAGTATCTACACCGGCTTTACGCTCAACACAGACATCACGCGAGGCGTGTTCGACCGCTTTCGGTCGATGCCCATCTGGCGTCCGTCGCCCATCGTGGGCGCGATGATCGGCGACCTTGGCCGCTATACCATCGCCGGCGCGATCGTGATCGTTGTCGGGTTCGTGATCGGCTATCGCACAGACGCACCGCTCGTACAGGTGATTGCCGCTGTGCTCGTGCTGGATGCCTTCGCTTTCGGCATGGGGTGGATCTTCACGGCCCTCGCGCTCTCGGTGCGCACACCCACCACCGTCATGACGCTGAGCTGGGTGGTACTGATGCCGCTCACCTTCGCGTCGAATATCTTCGTCGACCCGGTGACAATGCCCGACTGGTTGCAGTCCGTCGTAGCACTGAACCCGATCACACACCTTGTCACGGCCGTCCGTGGCCTCATGGATGGCGAGCCAAACCTCGCGGCCGTCACACTCGCGCTCATCTCCCCGGCCGTCATGACGGCCATTTTCGCGCCGATCACGATGCGGCTGTACCGGAAGGAGCGGTAATCGAGAGCCGGCTGGACCTCCGAGGTTTATCACGACAAACCGCGTCGAATTGTCGCTGGTGCTTCGAAACCCTCGGAGGTCGGGCGGCAGCCACGTCGACGCACTCTCCCCGCCCCGGCCCGTATTTTTCGATCG
>CBFGYX010000296.1:0-3171 GCA_965653075.1 uncultured bacterium | reverse complement strand
CTCATCGCTCACCGCTCATTGCTCACCGCTCAGTTCTCACCGCTCACCGCTCATCGCTCATCGCTGACGGCTCACCGCTCATCGCTCATCGCTGACGGCTCACCGCTCATCGCTCATCGCTCACCGCTCATCGCTCACCGCTCATCGCTCACCGCCTATCGCTCACTGCTCACCGCTCGCATCCATACGTCCGAAGGGTTGACGCAAGAGCTTTAGGGGCGAAGCGCCTCCTCAATCCGTCCCGGCTTTGGGTTGACGAACCCCGGCGAGGCCGAACCCGGTTCCCCAAAAAGAACGGATTCTGGTTGTTGGTGACGGGTTCGTGCCTGCGAAACGAGATGGGGTTATGCGCCGTTCACCGATGCGGTAACTCAAAAGGACATCCATGCCCCATCGCTACAAGTTTCTGCGCAGCCTGCCCCCGCTGCGTCAAGTCGAAGGTTTTAAGGCCGATCCGGTGGGTGCGCAGGAGCGGCTGCTTCGCAAGCTCCTGACGCGCGCCCGCGACACCCAGTGGGGGCGGCGGCTTGGTTTTGCCGAGATCCTACGGGAGAAGGACATTATCGCGGCGTATCAGGCGCGTGTGCCGTTGCAGGGCTATGAGGAGGTCAGGGCGGATATCGAACGGGTGCGGCGAGGCGAGCGGGATGTGATGTGGTCCGGCCGGCATCGGCATTTTGCGGTGTCGAGCGGAACGGCCTCCGCCGGTAAGATCATTCCACTGAGCCAGGACATGCTCAATGCCAACAAGCGGTTCAGTGTGGGTACGGGATTGAACTACTTGCGCAAATCGGGCGATGCCTCGTTCATCTTCGGCAAACACCTGACGCTTCCCGGGCGCATTGAAGAGAGTGCCGATTACCCAGGTACGCTGGTTGGAGAAGTCAGCGGGCTCCAGGCCGAGAATGCGCCGAAGTTCTTTTCATCGATCCTGCAGGCCATCCCGAACGAAGTCTCCTTCCTTCCAAACTGGGAGCAAAAGCTTGAAGCCATCGCCGACCGGTCGATGGAGATGGACATCCGCCTCGTCGTGATGGCGCCCACCTGGGGACTCACCTTCTTCCAGACGCTCATCGAGCGCTACAACCGTCGTCACAATGCCTCCGCCGCGAGCGTCGGCGAGATCTGGCCCAAATTGCGTGTCTTCATCTCAGGAGGTGTCGCGCTGAAATCGTATCACACACTTCTCGAGGAAGCGATCGGCCTGCCTGAGATGCAGTTTATTGAGACCTACGGCGCCTCAGAAGGCTTCTTCTCATTCCAGGATCAGTTAGACGACCCCTCGATGCTTCTGCACCTCGACAACGGGGTGTTCTTCGAGTTCGTGCCGATGGACCGCCTGGGTGCCGACAATCCGCCGCGCCTGACCGTGGCCGACGTCGAGCCGGACGTCCGCTACGCCATGTACGTCTCCACCTGCAGCGGACTCTGGGCCTACGGCGTGGGCGACGTCGTCCGCTTTACGGGCACCTTCCCGCATCGCATACTCGTTGCCGGACGTACCAGTGAGATGGTCGACCTCTACGGCGAGGCCGTGTTCGGTGAAGAAGCTCGCGATGCTGTGCGCACCGCATGCAAAACCACGGGCGCGCGCGTGCGTGATTTCCACCTTGCGCCCATCTTTGCCGCACGCGAGCGTCTGCCTCGTCATGAGTGGCTCATCGAGTTTGAAGCCGAGCCCAGCGATTCCGATTTATTCGCAGCCGAGATCGACCGATACCTGCAAGAGGTCAACCGGCACTATCAGATCCGCCGCGAAGCTCGTGCCTTTGAGTCTCCTGTCATCACACCGTTGGCTCCGGGCACATTTTACGAGTGGCTCAAAGAGACGAAGGGCCGGGTGAGCGGGCAGACAAAAGTGCCGCGAATGAGCGAGGAACGAGCCATCGCGGACCGCGTTGTGGCTATCGGTGCGCGAGCCCAGCCGCAAGAAGTCCGGCGAGACTGATGCCTTGCCGCTTGCAGATCGGGAGAACGAACCACAAGCACGACTCATCCGTAATGACGTGATGCCAACCGCGCGTACAGGCGCGTCCATCCTCCGCCGACGAGACTCCGCCGAACACTGGCTTTGGACGAGAGTCCGCTAACGTGAGGGTATATAGAAAATTAGCAGGAACAACAGGTTGCGGCCCGCGTGGAGGAACGCCGCCCGACGCAAACCGTCTCAAGGCCGGTAAAGACTCCAGGATATGTTGTTGTCGCGCCGGTAGAAAACAATTCGCTACCCAGCCCAACCGCTACAGTAATCTAAACGCCTCGCAGGCCTATGTACGTCCCACGCCAGCAACGGATGCTCGACCAGTATCTCCAGGAGATCGGTCAGATTCCGCTGCTCAAGCCCGAAGAAGAAGTCGATCTGGCGCGTCGGATCAAGCAGGGAGATCAAGAAGCCCTGCACAAGTTGACCCGCGCCAACCTGCGCTTCGTGGTTTCGGTCGCCAAGAAATACCAGGGGCAGGGCCTGACACTTGCCGACCTGATCAACGAAGGCAACTACGGCCTCATTAAAGCCGCTCAGCGCTTCGATGAGACCCGCGGCTTTAAGTTTATTTCCTACGCCGTGTGGTGGATTCGCCAGGCTATTCTGCAGGCCCTGGCCGAGCAGAGCCGCGTCGTCCGCCTGCCGCTCAACCGCATCGGCACCATCTCGAAAATCCGCAAGACCAGCGCCCGCCTTGCACAGGAGCACGACCGTGCCCCCAACATCGAGGAGCTGGCCAAGGAGCTCGATATCGACGTCGAGAAGGTGCGCGAAGCCATGCAGCACACCGGCCGCCATCTCTCGATGGATGCCCCGTTCAACGAGGACGACGACAACAGCTTGCTCGACGTCCTGCCCGATGACGACGACATTCCACCCGATGAGACGCTGCTCGACGAGTCGCTCAAGATCGACATCGAACGGGCACTTAGCCTGCTGCATCCGCGCGAGGCCGAGATCACGCGCCTCTACTTCGGCATCGGCCGCGAGCACCCGCTGACGCTCGAAGAAATCGGTCAGCGCTTCGGCCTCACGCGCGAGCGTGTGCGCCAGATCAAGGAGAAAGCCTTGCGCAAACTCCGCCAGAAGCACCGCCGCGAAGAGCTGCAGATGCACATCGGCTGATCGCGAAACGCCGCACATCGGTACCAGGCCACGTTGGGAGCTCCCGGCGTGGCTTTTTGGTT
>CBFGYX010000295.1:0-3175 GCA_965653075.1 uncultured bacterium | reverse complement strand
GTGGTGGATGGATGCGGATTGCGTCTTTCTGCGCGTCCGGCGCGGTGACGGAGCGGCTGGAGCTACAGCCGACGAGGAGGACGAGCGCGGCGACAAGTGCCGGCAGCGACGGGAGGATGCGATTCATGGGGACGGATAGATTGGGCGCGGATACGAGTACGACGGCGGACGTTGATGAGATCGATGCTCCAACAGATTTCTGTTGCAGATAGTCGTTTGGAAGACATCGATTATTGTGATGACGGTAGCGTTGCCTCCGATTTTTAATCGGAGGCGTGGTGGATGGATGCGGATTGCGTCTTTCTGCGCGTCCGGCGTGGGACGCAAGATACATCAGGGCGCGGTGTGGCTAATTTTCTACCGGCGAGCTGTGTGCATTGCGGAGCGCAGCATATGCCCGGTTTCTCCCCAAACATACAGCTTGCAGAATCGTCGATGATTACCGGCCCAACGCGCCCATGCGTTTCGAGGTCTGTAGTTACGTACGTTTGAGCGGCAGGATGCACATGCACGCAATCTCAATCGATTGATGAAGGATAAGGATGCAGAATTCTTCCACGTAGAAAGCGCGCCGGCGCATTTGCGGGCGGCTGATGAACGCATGGCGGCGCTGATCGACCGCGTGGGCGAGCTCGACCTCGCGCCACGTCCGGCGGCATCGGCCGTTTCGGTGCTGGCGCGCAACATCATCTACCAGCAGTTGTCGGGGAAGGCGGCAGCGACGATCCATGGCCGCTTCGTGGATGCGTGCGGTGGCGAGAATGAGGTGACCGCGCAGCGGCTGGCGGCGATGCACGACGACGAGCTGCGCGGGGCCGGCATCTCGCGCGGAAAGCTGGCGGCGCTGCGCTCGCTGTGCGAATACGCGTCGGAAGGGATGCTTCCTGAGCTCGACGCCCTTCGTCAGATGAACATCGATGAGCTCAAGGCCGCGCTTACGCCCATCCGCGGCATCGGCCCGTGGACGGTCGAGATGCTGGCGATCTTCTGGCTCGGCCATCCGGACATCCTGCCTGTCACAGATCTGGGCATCCGGAAAGGCATGCAGATTCTCGACGGCCTGCCCGAACTGCCGTCCGCGGCGCAGATGACGGCGCGCGCCGAGCCGTGGCAGCCCTACCGGAGCGTGGCCTCACGATATCTTTGGAAGGCCGTCGACATTGTGTTCTGACGCGTACGTGGGGCCGGCGTCTATTCGACCACCTCGAACGTAGCGGTGAGTCCCCCGACCATGATGTCAAACATGCCGGGCTCAAGGACCATCCTCCCTTCGCGACTTGCAAACCGGAGATCGTCGGTCGAAAGCTGGAACCGCACGACCGTTGACTCGCCCGGCTGCAGCTCGATTTTATCGAACGCACGGAGCCGCTGCATGTACGGCACGAGCGACGCGTAGTGCTGCCGTGAGAAGACGAGCACGGCTTCGCGGCCGGGCCGATCGCCGGTATTGGTTACCCTGACAGCGACTTCGAACGCGCCGCCTGCCTGTACGGATGACGGCACGAGCAACTGATCGTACGCGAACGTAGTGTAGCTGAGTCCGTGGCCGAACTCGTACTGCGGATCGAGCAGGCCTGTAGTTCGCTCGTAGCTCGGGCTGCCGAAATCCTGATTGAACTTGTAGTCGTACGTGTCGAGCGCGTTGGGATGGCGCGGATACGTGAACGGCAACTTTCCGCTTGGATTGTACTCGCCGTAGAGTACATCGGCGATGGCGTGCGCGCCTTCTGTTCCGGGCCAGTATGCCATGACGACGGCGTTCGCCTGGTCGGCGTACGGATGGATGATGCGCGGGCGCCCCTGCGCAAGCACGATGACGGTCGGCGTGCCGGTGGCCTGGACGGCTTCGATCAACCGGAGCTGAGCGTCAGGGAGCGTGAGGTCGCGGATGTCGCCCATCCACTCGGCATAGCCTGACTCGCCGACGGCGATAACGGCGACGTCGACATCGGCGGCAGCGCGCGCCGCGGCGTCGATGTCGATCTCCTCCGTGAAATCCGCGCCCGCCACGTACGTCACGTCAGAAGCCATCGTCCGCATCGCGTCGATGAACGTAGGCGTGCCCTCCGGGAAGAGCGCGTCGTCGTGGCCCTGCCAGATGTACGACCAGCCGCCGGCGAGCGCAGAAAGCGAACTCGCGGCCGGCCCGGTGACGAGCATGCGCGCGCCGCGATCGAGCGGCAGCACGCCGTCGTTGCTCAACAGCGTGATGGACTCGCGAGCGGCGAGCCGTGCGGCTTCACGAGAAGCCTCTGTGGCGACGAGCTCAGGCGCGGCGGTGTCGGGGTACGCGTTGTCGAAAAGGCCCAGGTCCTCCTTCAGCTTGAGGATGCGGCGGACGGATTCGTCGATGCGGCTTTCAGGGATGCTGCCTTCGCGAACGAGCTCGGCGAGGTAGACGGCAAAATCGTAATCGCTCGGCGTCATGCTCATGTCGAGGCCCGCTTCAACGGACATCCGCACGGCGTCCTTCAGCGTCGGCGCGATCTTGTGCCGGGTGTGCAGGAAGATGACATCCTCCCAATCGCTCACGATGACGCCCTCGAAACCGAGTTCATCGCGCAGCACATCCGTGAGCCAGTAGCGGCTGGCGTGTACGGGCTCCGCGTCGATATCGCCCGAGTTTACCATGATCGTCATGGCGCCGGCGTCGATTGCCGCCTGGAAGGGCGGCAGAAAGTGCTCACGAATTTGGCGCTCGGTGAGGTTCGCAGGCGCGCGGTCACGCGGCACGTCCGGCGCGCCGTAGCCGAGGTAATGCTTCATCGTGGCAGCCACGCGGCCTGAGCGCTGCATCCCGACGATGACCTCCCGCCCCATCTCCGACGTCACGTACACATCTTCGCCGAAGGTTTCATAGAACCGCGGCCACGGCGCCGAGCGGCCCACATCGAGCACAGGAGCGAAATTCCACGGCGTGCCGGCAGCGAGCACTTCATCGCCCGTGACCTCACCGGCGCGTCGGGCAAGGTTGCGGTTGAACGTGGCGGCGAGGCCGTGATTATGCGGGAAGATGGTGCCCTCGCGCAGGTAGTTGTGCCCGTGGACGGCGTCGACGCCGTAGATGATGGGGATGCCGAGCCGGGATTCGCGCGTGGCGACATCCTGGATCTCCGAGATGAGGTTGCGCCAGCCGTCGAGCGACAGCGCTTCGTCGATGACGTTAAACAGCGAG
>CBFGYX010000294.1:0-3179 GCA_965653075.1 uncultured bacterium | reverse complement strand
CCGAGACAACCGATGAAACGAATATCATCAGTGTACATCCTGGTATTTCTTGTGGCCGCGCTCTGTGCCACTGACGCAGAAGCCCAGCGATTCAACGTGGGCGCCGATATCGTGAGCCGCTATGTCTGGCGGGGTACAGATTTTGGCGAGTCGGTAAGCATCCAGCCGACGCTTTCGTTCAGTGCCGGCGGATTCGAGGCGGGAACGTGGGCGTCGTACGCAGCGTCGCCTCAGTCGGCCGCCTTCAACGAACACGACTTGTGGATCGGATACGTGCTGGAGACGGCACGTAGCGGTTCGTTCTCGATCGGCGTTTTTGATTATTACTTCCCCGCACCTCCGGGGGACGGGTTGCCGAGAGATCCCGATACGGAGTTCTTCAATTTCGATGGGGATGGTCGAGGCGCCCACTGGATTGAGCCGTACGTAGGCTACGCGGGTCCGGAGGTATTCCCAGTGGCCTTTATGGCCGCAATTATGGCCCACAACGACCCGGATAACTCCGTGTATCTCGAAGCCGGTTATCCATTTAGGATTGACGGCACCGAGTTGGGACTGACGCTGGGCATGGTGCCGATGGCGAGCTCTTTCTATGGAACGAGTGGTGTGGCTGTGATCAACATGGGGCTGTCGGCCGCGCGGACGATCCCGATAACCGACACGTTCGGTATTCCGGTAAGTGTGGGCTACGTGTTGAATCCGTTGACGGAGCGGAGCTTTCTCGTCTTTGGGATCAGCTTGTTCTAGCGGAGGCGATGAGCCGACGGGCTCGTCGCGGTGTGTCGTCAGCGCTCCAGCGAGGAGACTCTGACCGCTCCATCCATGAGGGCACGCCTGCGGTCGCTCGGAGACGTTGAGTCATGACTAGAGAGCAGGTAAATCGAATCCCGGCGAACTCGCCGGTCATTTGGGCCGGCGGGTAGAAGGGGAGCGGAGCGGCGCCCGGACGGTAGACGGCCGGCCGCTGGCTTGTCTGGGAGATGAGCAGATGCTCGGCGCGCAAGGCCGATGATGGTTGTTGCCGTTTCCATGACCATTGTCAATCAGCTCCCCATTCTCATCAAGAAGGCACACCTGCGGGGAATCCTGGCTCACGCGGGACTCGTTCGTCAACATCTGCGCACTCGCATGTCCACAGGTGGATGAAAAGCGAGAGCGATCTAATATCGGGCAGAGGACGAACGACATACTTCGTGACGAACGACTTTACGCGCGGCTCCATCCCGCGCACGCTTTATAGATTCTCGCTTCCGATCCTGCTGGCCAACCTGCTGCAGGCGTCGATGCAGCTCATTAACGGGTTGTGGGTGGGCAATTTGCTGGGGAGCGAGGCCTTTGCAGCGGTGACGGTGGCCACGACGGTGCTGATGGTGGTGCTGGCGCTGATCCTCGGCCTGAACAACGCCACACTCACCATCTTTGCCCAGCTGCGCGGCCGCAACGACGAACGTGGCATCGACATCTACCTCGGCGCGTTCTTGATTCTGCTTGCCGGCTTGTCGGCTGTGATCGGATTCGTCGGATACGTGCTGGCCGAGCGCCTTCTCGTGCTGCTCGACACGCCGGCGTCGATCCTCGAGCAGGCGATGATTTACCTGCGGATCAACTTCATCGGGACGTTCTTCCTCGCCGGCTACAACTTCGTCGGCACGCTGCTGCGCGCCTTCGGAGACAGCCGCACGCCGATGTATTTCGTCCTACTGGCGACGATTCTGGCCGCGGTGCTAGGGCCGGTTTTCATCGCCGTCGTGGATTTGGGCGTTGCCGGTGCCGCCTGGGCGATGGTCCTCGCACAGGGGATGGCCTTCCTATACAGTATCGTCTACCTGGCGAGACGGCCCGAGCGCTACCCTTATCGTCCGCGCAAGCCGAGCCTCGATTCGTTCCGCACGATCCTCGAGCTTGGCATCCCGTCGGGCATCCAGATGGTCGTGATCTACGCCGGGTCGGCCGTTATCCTCTCACTCGTAAACGCGTACGGCGACAGCGTGGTCGCGGGCTTCGGCGCGGCCCAGCGGCTCGACAGCATCATCCTCCTACCCGCCGTGGCACTGGGGATGGGCGCAAACACGATGGCCGCCCAGAATATCGGTGTCGGCAAGTGGACACGCGTCGCGCGCGTTACCCGCGTCGGCGTGCTGTTCAACGTGAGCATCATGCTCGCCATCGCGATTGTCCTGATGCTCGCGGCCGGGCCACTGGTGAGGCTCTTCGTCGGCGGCGATGCCGCGAGTGTAGCCTTCGGCGTCTCGTACGTCCGCACGATCGCGCTCTTTTATCCCTTCATCGGACTCAACTTTATCTACAACGGCGTCGTCCGCGGCTCGGGCGCCATGTTTCAGGTGCTCGTCCTCAACATCATCTCCCTGTGGGTGCTGCGCGTGCCGCTGGCTTATTCGCTTACGACGGTCCTCGATGAGCGGGGTATTGCACTGGGCATCGGCCTCAGCTTCCTCGTGAGCAGCCTCTTCTCGTGGGGTTACTACCGGTGGGGCGGTTGGCGATCGAAGCGGCTGTTCCGCGAGGAGGTGAACATGGCCGACGCGGAGGAGGAACGCGCCGAAGTGGCGGTGTAGTAAGCGGACATTCGAACTATATAACCTTGTAAGTGCGTTGAGGCCCGCGCAGGCACGGTGAAGCGATGATAGTGATGAGATCCGGCAGCCGTCCGGCGCGGTATCTCATACGTCCTCGGAAGGGCCTATAATGGCTGGGTGGAATCCGCCGAGAACGGAGCTTCCCTCCGCCGTCCTTCCGTCCATCACATATCCAGACTTGAGTACATTCAGCGCACGCCTGTATGGCGCACTCGTTACGAGTAAACCCGTCGATTTCGAGGACGAGCAGGCGGATGCCTTTGCTGAGGATGTACCCGGCAACGGCGTGAAGATCATTGGGGCGTCGGCCCTGCAGAACGCCGGGGACCAGGTGGTCAGTGCGGGTACCGTCTTGCCCTGGCTCCTGACGGCCCTGGGCGCACCGGTGGGGCTGGTTGGACTGCTCGTCCCGATCCGTGAGTCAGGGTCGATGTTGCCGCAGGCGGCGCTGGCGCCGCTTATCCAGCGCCGGACGATCCGGAAGTGGGTGTGGGTGACGGGTGCGGCCGTTCAGGGCGCGTCCGCGGCCGCGATGGCACTGGTCGCGGCTCTGATCATCTGCGTCTGTTACGGCCTGTTCAC
>CBFGYX010000293.1:0-3180 GCA_965653075.1 uncultured bacterium | reverse complement strand
CAGAGCGAGTTTGTGCCCGGCGAGAAGATTGCCATCATGCTCGAAGGGAATGAGCTATCGCGCGGGCGCGGCGGCCCCCGTTGCATGACGATGCCACTCAGACGACATGCGTTAGGGCCGGCGGCATGAGTTTCGAATCGTTGTTAGAGCCGGACCGCCGGTGGATGAAGCTGGCGTTGAAGGAGGCTGAGCGCGCATTCGACCTCGGGGAGGTCCCGATCGGGGCCGTTGTCGTACGGAACCGTGATATCGTTGGACGCGGGCATAACCTCGTGGAGCGACTCAAGGACCCCACGGCGCACGCCGAGATCATTGCCATCACGGCGGCCTGCGAAACGCTCGGATCAAAGTTCTTAGACGGGTGCACGCTGTATGTGACGCTCGAGCCGTGCCCAATGTGCGCCGGCGCGATTGTATGGTCGCGCGTGGATCGGCTCGTTTTCGGCGCGTTTGACGAAAAAGCCGGCGCGGCGTCGACGCTCTACAACATCCCGCAGGACCCGCGGCTCAATCACCGTGTCGACGTGGTCTCAGGTGTCGAAGCTGACAGGGCCGCCGGGCTTATGCAGGCTTTCTTCCAGCAGCGACGTCACAAGGACGGAATTTGAGCCCGGCAGGATTTCAGGCTCCCGGCCCCTCGCCTGATTCGGCCACGTCGGAACGCCTCCAGGGCGACGATTCTCTCCGTAAGCGGCCCGGCACGTATACTTGCAGCATCCTCCCATCCACCTGTAGTACATCTATGTATCGCCGAAGCATCCCTCTCCTCGCTCTTTTTCTGCTGCTTGTACTTCCTGCCGCTGCGCAGAAACGTGCAATGACCTGGGAAGACATGATGCACTTCCGCCGCGGGGCCGAAGTTCAGCTTTCCGATAACGGAGCGGTGGTCGCGCTTTCGGCGATTCCCGATCGCGGCGACAGCGAAGTCATCGTCGTCTCGACCGATGGCCGCACGGAGTTCGTGATTCCCAATGGACGCGCACCGCAGGTCACGCACGACGGCCGTTTCGTCGCAATGCGCCTCGACCCGCCATTCGTCGAGGTGGAGCGTGCCGATAAGAACGATGCCCCCGAGCCCGGTATGGCAGTGCTCGATACGTCAACGGGGGATGTCGTTGAGTACAGCGAGGTCGATCGGTATGCCTTCTCGCCCGACGGCCGCTGGCTGGCGTTTCTCCGAAAGACGGAGACGGAAGCTGCAGATACGACGGAAGCTGATTCCACCGACAACAGTGCGCAGCGGAAAGGTGCGCCGCTGACCTTGCGGAATCTGGCAGACGGCACCGAACACCACGTCGCCGGCGTCGGTGCGTTTGAGTGGGCGTCGACGTCGCCTCGGCTTGCGCTCACCCTGACGCGAGATTCCCTCGCGACGGCGCTGCGCGTTGCTGATCTGACGTCGACCTCACCGAGATACGTTGACGTTCACGCGGCGCCGGGGCACGAGTATGCGCAGGTCACGTGGACGAGCAAGCATGCGAACGACGAACGCCTCGCGTTCACCGCGCGTCCCGAATTAGGTGACGACGACGACGATGAGCCCGCACAGGCGTATCTGTGGTCGGATGGAGAGATCCAGCACGTCGCGATCGATGATCTACTTCCTGACGGATGGACCTTGCCGCTTCAAGGCTCGGTGGCGTTCTCACGCGACGGCGAGCGGCTTTTCGTGGGCGTCCGGCCTCGCCACGATGACGACGATGCACCGGCTGATACAACCGAGGCGGCGCTCTACGATGTGGATGACATCCTCCGCGACGCCACCGTCGACGTCTGGCACGTCGACGATCCCCGCATCAAAACGCAGGAACGCCAGGTTCGGAATCGCGAGCGCAACGCCACCTTCCCCATCGTCTATCATATCAATGAGGGGCACGCCGTAATGGTTGGCGACCCCGATCGCCGGCCCGTCGCCATCCCGGACAATCCGAGGACGATCATCACCACAAATCCGACGCCGTACCTCCCGCTCATCACGTGGGAGGGTTCGTTCGCGGATGTCTATGCCGTCGACCTCCGATCGGGGGAGGAGCGGCTTATCGCGGAGCGGCTGGAATCACGACCGCAACTCTCGCCGGACGGTCGGTTCGTCGTCTATTATGTGGATGAAGCCTGGCATGCGGTCGACCTCAACTCGGGCACCACGCACAACTTGACGGGCCACCTTCCGGTTGGTTTTTCGGATGAGAATCATGACTACCCCAGACCGGTGCCGGGTTACGGCACAGGTGGATGGGTTGGGAATGATGCCGTTCTCATCTACGACAGGTTTGACATCTGGCAGGTGCCGCTCTCCGGTGGCAACGCCATCCGCATCACGAACGGAAGACCGGAGCACCGGGTTTTCCGTGTGATCCGCACCGATCCTCACCAGGAGTCTTTCGCGCGCGGCGAAGCGGTGCTGCTATCGATGTACCACGACCGGAATAAGAATTACGGCTTCTATCGGGCGACGATCGGCCGTGAGGGCGCCGAGCGATTGCTCGAAGACGATGCCCGTTTCGACTTCATCGCGAAGGCCGACGACGCATCCACCATCCTCTTCACGCGCGAGCGCTTCGACGAATTTCCGGATTACTGGGCGAGCGATCTCGGTCTTCGGACTCCGCGCAAGCTCACGGATCTGAACCCGCAAATCGCGGAGTTCCGCTGGGGGAGTGCGGAGCTCATCGACTATCACAACATCGACGGCATCCCGATGCAAGGCGTCGTAATGAAGCCCGAGAATTACGACCCATCGCGCACGTATCCGGTCATCGTTTACTTCTACCGCTTCTTCTCGCAGCGTCTGCACGAGTTCAACCGCCCGCAAATCAACCACCGGCCGGCGTTCCCCTTTTACACGGGGCGCGATTACGTTGTCTTCCTGCCCGACGTCGTGTTCGAAGTCGGCCGCCCGGGTTATTCGGCAACGAAGAGCCTCGTGCCGGCCGTACAGAAGCTGATCGACGTCGGCATCGCAGATCCGGATCGGATCGCCCTGCACGGTCATTCATGGAGCGGGTACCAGACGGCATTTGCCATCACGCAGACGAACATCTTCCGCACGGCGATTGCCGGCGCGCCGGTCTCCAACATGACGAGCGCCTACAGCGGCATCCGCTGGGGATCGGGGATGGCACGGCAGTTCCAGTACGAGATGCAGCAGAGCAGGATCGGCCGGTCGATGTGGGAGGCCCG
>CBFGYX010000292.1:0-3196 GCA_965653075.1 uncultured bacterium | reverse complement strand
AAAAATGGCCTCGACGATGGGCCAACGTCAATCTTCAATCGTCAATCGTCAATCGACCATCGTCAGCGCGCGCGCCCTTACATCTTCGCTGCGGCCAGCTTGGCGGGCTTTCGGCGCTTCGGCGGACGCGGCTGCTCGAGCATCCCGCGATCTCGTGCATAGGCCAGGCATGCTTCCACGAAGGCCCGGAAAAGCGGATGTGGCGACCCGATCGTGCTACGGTACTCGGGATGGAACTGCACGCCGAGGTAGAAGCGATGCTCAGGTAGCTCAACGATTTCCACCAGATCGCGGTCCGGATTCATACCGGTGAACTCCATCCCGTGCTCCAGCAGTTTGTATCGCAGCACGTTGTTCACTTCGTAGCGATGACGGTGGCGCTCGGTGGTCTCGTCCTGCCCGTAGATCTCGTGCGCCCTCGATCCCGGTGTGAGTTCGCATTGATAGGCACCCAGCCGCATCGTGCCGCCTTTGTCGCTAATGCGCTTCTGATCCTCCATGATGTCGATCACGGGATACGGCGTTCCGGGGTCGAACTCGGAGGAGTTGGCTTCCTCCCACCCACACACGTTGCGGGCATATTCGACGATGGCGCACTGCATCCCCAGGCAGATTCCGAAGAAGGGGATGTTGTTCTCACGCGCGAACTGAGCCGCTTCGAGCTTGCCCGCAATACCGCGCTCGCCAAATCCGGGCGCGATCAACACGCCGGCCACATCGCCCAGCTTCTCGCCCACGTTGTCAACCGTCAGCTCGTCTGACAGCACGTTCACCACGTCTACCTGAACACCTACAGCGGCGCCGGCGATGATAAAGCTCTCATTGATGGATTTGTACGCATCCTGGTGCTCGACGTACTTCCCGACGAGAGCAATCCGAACGTTGGCTTCAGGATTCTTGAGCTGCTTCAGGAAGCCGATCCATCCCTCAAGATCCGGGGTGGAAATACGGCCGTCCTTCGCGTCATCCTCGATGTGCAGTTTCTTCAACACGATGTCATCGAGGTCTTGCTCCTTCAGTAGCAGCGGGACTTCATAGATCGACTCTGCATCGAGCGACTGCACCACCGCGCGCGGCTCGACGTTGCAAAACAGCGCAATCTTCCGCCGCAGGTCCTGATCGACCGGCCGTTCAGAGCGACAAACCAGAACATCAGGCTGTAGACCGTACGAGAGCAGCGTCTTGACCGAGTGCTGCGTCGGCTTCGTTTTCAGCTCACCCGCCGCCTCGAGCCACGGCACGAGCGTCAGATGGATGTCGAGCGTGTTCTCGGTACCGACCTCGTAGCGCAGCTGGCGGATCGCTTCGAGATACGGCTGGCTCTCGATATCGCCAACGGTGCCGCCGATCTCCGTGATGACGACATCGTAATCGCCTGTCTCGCCGAGTTTCAGCATCCAGTACTTGATCTCGTCGATGATATGCGGCACAACCTGAACGGTCTTGCCGAGGTACGCACCGGCGCGCTCTTTTGTAATCACCTCGAGGTAGACACGCCCGGTGGTCACATTGTTGGCCTGACTCGTCGGCCGGCCGAGGAAGCGTTCATAATGCCCGAGGTCGAGATCGGTCTCGGCGCCGTCGTCCGTGACGAACACCTCGCCATGCTCGTACGGATTCATCGTGCCGGGGTCGACGTTGATGTAAGGGTCGAATTTCTGGATCGTGACCCGCAGGCCGCGCGCCTCGAGCAGGCGCCCGAGCGACGCACACACAATACCCTTACCCAGCGACGAGGTAACCCCGCCCGTCACAAAAATGTACTTGGTCTGCACCGGACTCTACCGCCTGTTCTGAGGAGTTCGCGAACGAGAATGACTATCGGAGCGCGGCTGTGATGTTTCGCCGCGCATGGCGGGCACATTCCGTGAGAGGTGCCCGGAAAAAATACGCCGACCTCCATGAAGGCGGCAAACGGAGATTTCAGGAGGGCGATGTCAGGAAGGAGACGGCTTCCGGGCCACCACGATCAGGCCTGTGCCGGTCTCGTTCTTTCTGCGCACGTCGAGTGCATTCAGCACCGTTCCTGCCGGTAGGGCCAGCACGTAATACGGCGGAAGCAACAGCGCCGCGGCACGAGAGGATCCCAGCCATTGAATCGGCCGCTTGACGAGCATCCGCCACGCCGCCGACCCATAAGGCCCGTAACTATACGCCGACCGAACCACCTCAAGCCCCGCACGACTCAGCTTCTCGCTCAGTTCCTCCACGCTGTATCCATCACGCACGTGTTCTTCGATAAAGCTGGTTTCACCTTCATCCGTCACATCCGACCCTCCCTGATCAGACGGCGTGTTGACGATCACATAGCCGCCGGGGGCGAGCACGCGCTCAAAATGCCGAAACACCGCCACATCCTCTTCGATGTGCTCCATCACATCAACAGAAAGGATCAGGTCGAACGGACCATCGACGGAGAGTCGCGTCAAGTCCTCAACCTGAAACCTGACGCGGTCGCGCTGGGGCGTTGTGTCGATAAAACGCCGTGCGCTCTGCAGATAGTCCTCCTTCACATCAACCGCCAGCACGTGGACGTTGGGAAAGTCGCGCGCCATCAGATAGGCGTACTGCGCAAACCCCGTCCCGGCGTCGAGCACATCAACGCGCTTCCGTCCGCGCATCGACCCCAGAATCTGCCTGATCTCCCGCTTCACGTACCAGGCGCGCAGAAACACCAGGTTGAGCATCCCAAAAAACGCCCGCTTGAACACGGGATGCCTTTCGGCGATGCCTCCCAGTCGGTCCTTTACCGGGTCGTACTGCATCAGCGGTTCAGGTTTTGGTGGGAGGGTGCCTGCGACTCGAGTTCGGCTGCCAGGGCTTCCCACGAGAATACTCCGTGCTGGCGCCGTGCCCCTTCATCGAGCCGGTTGCGCAGCTCCGGATCTGAAAAATAATTCGTGATAGAGCCCGCCAGCGCCTCCGGATGCTCCGGTGGTACGACGAAGCCCGCCTCGCCGTGAGGAACTGTCTCGGCCAGCCCTCCCACGTTGGTCACCACCACGGGCCGGCTGAAATGAAACGCAACATGCGCAACTCCGCTCTGCGTGGCCGATCGATATGGCTGAACCACGAGATCCGCGGCTGAGAAATACAGCTTCACACGCTCATCGGGGATGTACCTCGTATCAAAACGCACATTCGGCCCGATACCTGATTGTGCGGTTCGCTTCCGGATCAGCGTCTCATCTTCGTA
>CBFGYX010000291.1:0-3203 GCA_965653075.1 uncultured bacterium | reverse complement strand
CTACATCGCCACGGGCCGCCCGGCGAGCGAGAGTTTCCAGCTCGGAGGCGCCGGAGGCGCGGGAGCCGGCGAGCGACTCGCCGATCTCGGCTCGGCCGCGTTCCTGAACCAGGTGACCGGCTGGGTTGAAGGCGTGGCCGGAGAGGAGCTCGGGCTCGACGTCATCGAAATCGAGCAGAGCGGTATCGAGGGGACGCGCATAACCGCCGGTAAGTACGTCACCAACAGACTGTTTGTGTCGGTTTCGGAGCCATTGTCATGGAGTACCAGCGAGAACGCCACCGCATGGCAGGAGCAATACGACCGTCGGATCACGGTTGAGTACGAGGTCACCAACTGGCTGATGTCCCGCTTCGTCCGCGATGGGTCGAACCTGAGATTCCATCTGTTGTGGGAGTATTCGTATTGACGTGCTCCCTTCGCCCATTCGGGCCGATCGGTTTGCGCCTATGATGGTGGTTGCCCAAATTGGACACCCGGATGAAAACGATGCGTGACGTAAACGAGTCCGGCACCATTCGTATCAGATCTTACAGAATTGGCCCAGGAGATCGACGTCTTAGATGCTTATTATGACGATCGGCATTCCGTCAGCCGGCTGTCCATCCTCATCCCGTTCTGAATGAACCTCCGATCCAGCCTTTCCGGTAGCTCCGCCTTCGGCCGCGGTATCGCACGAGCGGGTGAGCTATCGATCTTCTCGTTTGAGTTCTTCAAGCGATTCTGGCGACGCCCGTTTGAGTTTCGCGAGTTGCTCCGCCAGATGGACGAGGTCGGTACGAAGAGCTTTTTGCTTGTCTCGGTCACCGGCTTTGCAATCGGCGTGGTGCTGGCCATGCAAAGTCGGGGCACACTTGCCCGCTTCGGCGCCGAGGCGGTGCTGCCGAACATGCTGGCGCTTTCCGTTATCAAGGAAATCGGGCCGGTGCTGACGTCCGTCGTTCTCGCCGGCCGTCTCGGTGCGGGCATCGGCGCCGAGATCGGCTCCATGCGTGTAACCGAGCAGATCGATGCGCTCGAAGTGGCCGCACTCAAGCCGTTCCACTACCTCGTCGTCACGCGGGTGCTGGCCTGCATCATCATGTTTCCCGTGATGACGGTGCTGACCGATACGCTGGCGCTGCTCGGCGGCTTCCTGGAATCCATGCTCAGTGCCGACATGGATTACCGCGTGTTCATCAACACCGCGTTTGAAAGCCTCCGGTTCGCCGATGTCACGGTGGACACGCTTAAAACATGCGTGTTCGGCTTTCTTGTCGGTATTGTTAGCTGCTACCTGGGCTTTACCGTTCGCGGCGGCACGAGAGAAGTAGGGCAGGCTGCGATGCAGGCCGTCGTCACGTCGATCTTGCTCATCTTCCTGGCCGATGTGGTCATCGTTCGCTTGTCTCTTCTCGTCTTTGGCGACGTCAGCGGTTAACTATGGAACCACAGCGTCAACCCGAAACATCTAACGGTGCGCCCAGCGACGACATCATCGTCGAGCTGCGCGACGTCCATAAGTCGTTTGGCAGCAACAAGGTCCTCGACGGCATATCGCTCAGCGTCCCGAAAGGCAAGTCTGCCGTCGTCATGGGCGGATCGGGTACAGGGAAGAGCGTGCTGCTCAAACACGTGGTACGTCTGCTCGACCCTGACGAAGGCGAGGTATGGGTGAAGGGTCAACGGATGGACCAACTGCGGCAGGATGAAGTTGACCGTATCCGGCTCAGCACCGGCTATCTTTTCCAGGGCGGGGCGCTATTCGACTCGATGACGGTTTTTCAGAACCTTGAGTTCATCCTCGAACGGCACTCGAAATTTTCGAAGAGTGAACGCGCCGATCGGATCCAGGAGACGCTCGACTGGGTCAAGCTGGGCGACACCGGCGGGAAGTATCCCGCCGAGCTCTCAGGCGGCCAGAAAAAGCGGATCGGGCTTGCGCGGAGCATCATCCTCCAACCAGAGATCATGCTCTACGATGAACCTACCACCGGACTCGACCCTGTCTCGGTGCGGACCGTTTCGGACCTCATTGTTCGCCTGCGGGATGAACGCGGCATCACGTCCATCGCAATTACGCACGACCTCCAGTGCGCCGAGATCATCGCCGATCAGGTGCATTTCCTGGCCGGAGGCCAGTTCATCTCCGAAGGCTCCCTCGACGACGTCAGGAGCGACGACAAGCCTGAATTGCGCAACTTCTTCTGGTCCTAAGTGTATTCGCCGCAAGATTTATGAGCACGTTTGCTTACACCCGGTCGTGCGCTGCAGGCCCTCTCTCAATTGTTGATCTGTCTTTCGTCAGACCCGTCCCTCTGAATTCCACAACCCGGGTAGGATATGTCTCGTGAAGCCCGCGTCGGTCTGCTCGTTGTAGCCGGCATCCTGCTGTTTCTCATCGGCCTGTTCACTATCGCGAACCGCACGTTCCTGCTCAGCGACACATTCTACGTTCGAGCCCGCTTCGGCAGCGTCGCCGGGCTCCAGGCCGGCGCCGCCGTGCAGTACCAGGGCGTCAGCGTTGGCCGGGTCGAAAGCGTCAGCTTGCCCGAAAACCCCGGCGAGAAGATCAACGTGACGATGGCCATTCGTGATCGTGCGCGCCACCTCGTCCGTGAGAACACGCAGGCGCAGATCAAGACCGACGGACTCGTCGGCAACCAGATCATCGTCCTCGTCACATCGACCACGGCGGGCGTCGCCGCACCCGTCGAGGAGGGCGACTTCATCACCGGCATCGATCCGTTCGACCTCTACGAGATCACCGACAACATGCTGAGCACGGTCGACCGGTTCGACGCCGCCGCCGCGACGTTCCAGGAGATCATGTCCGATGTCCAGGCGGGCGAAGGCACCATCGGCCGCCTCATCTACGATCCCTCGCTCTACGACGAGTTCACCGCCACCACCACCGAGGCCCGACTCGTACTCAACTCGCTGGCCGACAACGCCGTCACGCTCGTCAACCTCGGCGAGCAGGCCACACAGGGCGTGAACAACATCCTGACGAAGATCGATCAGGGCGAAGGCACACTGGCGATGATGCTCAACGACCCGGGCGTGTATAATTCGCTTCTCGCTACGGGTGACACGCTTCAGGCCATTTCGCGCGACCTCCGCTCCATCACCAGCAATGCCGAAAACGCCGCCAACTGGGGCGCCCTCGCGGCGGGCGTCGCCGCACCCGTCGAGGAGGGCGACTTCATCACCGGCATCGATCC
>CBFGYX010000290.1:0-3205 GCA_965653075.1 uncultured bacterium | reverse complement strand
TCTCAGTCTGAACGCGAAGGCGATGAAAAGCTGACATCACTTCGCGCAGAACTTGCAGCGCGGGAAGAATCGCTGGAGGCAGCCCGCAAGCATCTCGCCGAGCACGTGGAGACTGTACGTAAGCTGGAAACCGAGCAGGGATTGACGCTCGAGCGCCTCGACGGTGCACATCGGGATTTGGAGCGGATGCGGGTTGAGGAGTCAGCCGATGCCGCGCGCCGTAACGAGCTTACGACAGAGCTTGCCGAGCTTGAGGAGGCTTTATCCTCACTCAAGCCCGAACTTGATACGCGACGGAAAGAGCTGGACGAGGCACGGCGCGTGCGAGGCGAAGCCCGAGACGAACTTGCCGACCAACGAAAGGCAACTGAAGCCCTGCGGCAACAGGAGCGAAGTTTCGAGCAGCGTGCGACTGATGAACGCCGGAAGATCGACCGGCACGTGAGTCGGCGTGAGTTCCTCGAAGCTGAGATAGCCAGAATCACTGCAGAGCGAACGGCGCTCGAAACGTCGATTGAAACAATCCGCACGCGTGCGTCTGACTTTGAGACGGCCTTCGAGCGAGCACAGAAAACCGTGACGGATGCGCGCGCCGCGTTGCAAACGCAGCAGAAGGCGCGCGCGGATGCGGAAGAGCGCAGGCGGTCGGCAACGGAGCATGCGCAACGCATCGAGAAGCGCCGCGAGGGCGTGGCGGCGGAGGTCCAGCTTCTGGAGCAGCTTGTATCTTCCTTTGAGGAGTTTCCGGATACGGTTCGCTTCCTCGCGGAGCAGGATTCGTGGAAGTCCGATTCGGAGCACCTCGTCACCGTGGCCGACGTCATTTCCTGCGCAGCTGAGCTCCGGCCGGCGCTCGACGCGGCGCTCGGTGATCTCGCATCGTGCGTGGTCGTCAAGTCCGCCGCACAAGTCGACAGGGCCGCGGCACTTCTTCGTTCCGAGGAGAAAGGTCGCGCGACATTCCTCGTGCTCGATCGGCTCCCCCCGTCATCGTCGATAAGCGATAACTCCCTTGCGGCCAAGGTGAGAAGCACGGATGTGCGATACGAGCCGCTGATCTCGCTGCTGCTCGGCCACGTGATCCTCGCTCAGGACCTTCAGGCGGCGCGTAGTGCCGCCACGACACAGGGAGTCGTCGCGGTGACGCCGAACGGTGAATGGGTGCGCGGCGGTGGACTCGAACATACCGGTAGCGCCGACGCCCAGCCGTCGGCTGTGTCGGGCCGGATGCAGCGGCGCGATCAACTGGATGAGCGGCGTGCGGCTCTCACCGAACTGGATGCAGAACTGGCTGCTGCGCGTGCAAAGGAGGCCGCGTGCATAGCTGATGTGGAGCAGTTCGCGGATGATGAACTGAAGCACGCACTACATCTGGCCGAACAGGCGCAAGCCGAAATCGAGAAGGACGAAGCTCGTGCCGTGTATGAGTTGGAGGTTGCCGAGCGCCGGCTCGTCGAGCACGATGAGCGTTCGGGCACCATCAAGGCCGAGTTGTTGTCTATTGAGGGGAGTATCGAGACCGAGCGACTGGCCCTCGATGAGGCCGAGCGTATGCTCGAAACGGTGCAACGCAATCTGGCGTCGGCAGAGAAGGAATTCGTTGACGCAGAGCAACGGTCGGGGGAGCTATCCGCTTCGTACAACGAGCTTCATGTGTCGACTATTCAGGTGCAGAACCGTCTGGACGGCCTGTTGAAGGACACAGCGCGCGTGCGCGAGTCGATCGAGATGATGGACCGCCGGGCCGAGGAACGCTCGGCGCACGTGGCGACGCTCTCGGCTGACGTAGGCGCGTGGCAGGAAGAGCTGGATCAGCTTCGCGAGACCACAGCGGAGCAATCCGGTGGGCGCGCGCCACTCGAGGAGGCCGTGGAGACTGCCTTGCGGAACGTGGCTGAGACCAAGCAGCTGATCGGTGAGGTGGAGGCCGAACTGAAAACTGTACGTGCTGAGCGTGAGGATCGCATCCGCAAGGAGAACCAGTTCGCGGTTCAGCGTGCAGAAGTCGAAACACGCCTGGAGGACCTGGTGGCGAGCGTCCGGGAAGACTACGACGTGTCATTGGGCGATGTCGACATCGAGGTGGGTGAGATCGACGAGGCTGAGGCACGCGAGGCGGTGCATGAACTGCGGCAGCGTGTGCGTGGACTCGGCGCGGTAAACGAGCTTGCGCTGGAGTCGTACGAGGAAGAGCGGGCGCGGCTGGATTTCCTCGAAGAGCAACAGCGCGACCTGGAGGCCGCCGAGAAAACGCTTATCGAGACCATTGGTGAGCTGAACACAACGGCCTCGCAGCTTTTTATGGAGACCTACGATGCCATCCAGGTGAGCTTCCGCCGGATCTTTGCGGATTTGTTCGGGGAGGAAGCCTCGGCCGAACTGGTGCTCGACGATCCGTCGGATCCGCTTGAATCGACCATCGAGATCAAGGCGAAGCCGAAGGGGAAGCGCCCGAGCACGATTGCGCAGCTATCGGGCGGCGAGAAGACGTTGACAGCGATAGCGCTCCTGTTTGCGATCTACCTCGTCAAGCCGAGTCCGTTCTGCATTCTCGACGAAGTGGATGCGCCGCTCGACGACGCCAACGTGGAGCGCTTCATGCAACTCATCCGTACGTTCTCAGAGAACACGCAGTTCATTCTGGTGACGCACAACAAGCGGACGATGGAGGCGGCGGACCGGCTCTACGGCATCACGATGCAGGAGCAGGGCGTCTCGAAACTCGTTGCCGTGGAGTTTGAGGATGCGGCCGAGATGATCGACGGGCTGTAGGCGGGGTGCCTGAACCGCAGGCGGTGCACTGACGAGGCCGCGGTTTCTGTGCGTCCGGCGTGTGGACGTAAGAGCCGATCGAGCAACGTGAGGCTGGATTTCTACCGGCGCACCGCGATCCTTTTGAGCGGAGCATCAGCCCGGTTTCTCCCAAAAACATGCCCCGGAGCGGCCTGCCCGGGCGCCTGCATCGAAGCGGCGCCCGGACGACCGGGCACGCTTACGCGATACCGACGAGTTCGATATCGAAGACGAGTGTCTTTCCTGCAAGCGGGTGGTTGGCATCGATGGTGATGCTTTCGTCCTTGAGACCGGCGACCACGACGGGGATATTTTCGCCGTTTTGCAGCTGCATCTGAAGCTGCTGCCCGACCTCCGGATCGATCTCCGGCGGAAGCTGGTCGCGCTCGAGTTCGAAGACCATCTCTTCGCG
>CBFGYX010000289.1:0-3213 GCA_965653075.1 uncultured bacterium | reverse complement strand
TACCGGCAGGCGCTCGACGGCGCCGAGGGGAAGGCGGGGCTGCTCGCCATCGCCTCCACCGCATTCTTGATGAGGTTGATCAGGATGCGGCGGAGCTCCTCGCGGTCGACCCGAACGAGCAGTTCGTCGGCGGACTGATCGGACGAGACGTCTGCGGCGCTGCCTTCCTGCATCAACGCGACGGCCTCATCCACGGCGGCGTTCAAGTCGTAGGTCTCGAGGATGCGCTTGGGAAGCCGAGCGAAGGTATGAAAGTTGTCTGCGATCCGGGCCAGGGCGTCAATCTGTTCGATGAGCGTCGTCGTGATGCGGTGGAAGAGCTTGTCGAACTTACTCGACCGCGCCGGCCGTGCATCATGCCCTGCACCGTGTTCGAAGTCATCATGCTCGCCCGCTTCGTGCTGGTAGGCCCGCTGCATATGCTGCACCGACAGCTTCATCGGCGTCAACGGGTTCTTGATTTCATGCGCCACCTGCCGCGCCATCTCTCGCCATGCCAGTTGCCGCTCCTGCAGAGCAAGCTGATTGCGGCTTTCGACGAGCTGCTGCTGCATGTCGTTGAATGTCTCAACGAGCTCTCCTATCTCGTCGCGGCTGTCGACAGGCAGTGGCCGGTGGAATTGTCCGCGCGCCACGGCCTCGAGCCCTTCGCGTAACCGGGCCACGGGGCGGGCGAGCGCGTTCGCGAGGACGGATGCCGTCAGCATCACCACGAGCACGAGCAGCAGCAGCGCTCCGAAGAGGTACGCCACGGTTCGGGCCCGCTCCTCCTCGATGCGCTCCTGCTCGGGAAGCGTCGGCACGGAGATTACGTACCTCGGCCGCCCCTGCTCATCGGGTAACGCACGATAGCCGGCCGTGTAGTTGAAGCTGCCGATCCGCTCATGCGTCGTCGTAAACCGGAAGCCGTTATGAAAGAGCTCGCGATAAGCAACGGGAGAGAGACGTCCCTCGAGCAGGCGCTCGCGGGTCATCTGCGGGCGGCTGGTACTGCGAAGCCATATGCCGCTGTATATATTCAGATCGAGCCCAACCTGCGCCGCGAGGGAGTCCACATCCACGCGTTCGAGCACGCGGTACGGCATCTCATCGTAGCGTGCCTCCAGCACCAGCGCCTCCTCCACCCGATCGAGCTGCTGCTTCAGCCAGTCGTCGATTGCCCGCTCGTTCTCCCCTACCACCAGATTGAGACCCACGAATCCGACGGCCACGACGGCCACACTGCCCACGGTCAGGAATGCATTCAGCACCTTATCCCGGAAGCGAACGCGCGCGGCGGGGAAGTTGCCCCGGCGGTATCGGTAGACGACGCCGGCGATGTAAAGCGGCAGCCCCAGGATGAACCCTGCCGTCATCACACGCAACACGTAGAACAGGTGATCGAACGTGCTGACCGCCGGTACGCGCACGGCTGTTACAGAGACCGATTCATGGCCCAACGGATGGACCGCCGGTCGATCGAGGCGCCGATAGTAGGTGATGTAAGATTGATATTCGATCTGCTCATGCCGCCAGACCTCGCGCGATGTCTGCAGCGCCTGCCATACCTCCTCGGGAAGACGGTATCGGCCAAAGTCGGGGCCCACATTGCGAACGATCAATCCGTCTCGTAACTCCGTGATCGACATGCCGGCGTATAGCGTCTCGTAGGCGCTGGCCGGGAGCAGTACGCGAGGGAATGGCGCGGTAAAATCCTGCAGCAACGGCCTCGGCTCGGCTCTCGCCACGACCCAACCATAAGCCTCACTATCCGGCTGCGTGCGGAGCGGATGAAGGCCCTCGTACTGTAGCCGACCAGGGTCGCGGCGGCCGGTAACCTGCTCGACCATTGTACCCGTCACGCCGCTTTCGACGTACATCTGATGGAGGATGTCAAACTCAACGGCATCCACATCATCGAGAGTCTCGCGGGACGGCGTCGGTTCTAACTCGACGTACCGGCCACGCGGCCTCCCCTGTGCATCCACGTACGTCAGACCTACCTCGTAGCCGCCGAGTGACCCGAGCAGCGAGTTCTGCATCGTCACGTTAGCGAGCGAGTCGAACACCTGAGGCGGCGTGTTCTCGGGATGTTGGCGGAGCAGCGCCTGCAGATTGTCGTGCTCGGCTGCGTTACCGAGCGCCTGCCCGATGGCAAACATCACACGCGGATCGCGCCCTTCGGCAAATGTCTCGGCCGCATCGAGCATCTCCACACGCCGCTGCTGCGTACGTCCTTCGAACAGGAGCGGATAAACGAGCAGCGACAGCACGAACATCCCCGAGAGGATCGATCGCAAGAAGAGGCGGTCCGATGCATCGTCGCGGCTTACACGCAGAGCCATCTGCACCGACACTGCGCCTATGGCGGCGATCACGAAGGCGGTCAGCGCGGACACGACGCCGGCGGCAGCAGCAAGCACGAGTGCGGCTGCGAATACGGCGATCCAGCCGATGAGGCTGCGCGTGGGGTACGCGGCGCGGCGCAGCTTCTCGAAACGCACCATGCGGATGATCGGCCACATGGCGGCAGCGGCGAAAAACACAGTCGACAACGCAGCGATCAGCAGCGCCGAGAACACGACGAGCACATGAGCAGACGGCAGGAGCGCGGACCGCGAGAAATACTCGAGCGTGCTGTCGACCACCACTCGATGCGTGAGCTGGCGCAGCAGAAGTCCGAGCACGACGACGGTTACGGCGGCGACCGCTGCCCACGCATGAAGCCGGAGTCGGTTGACGCTGATGAGGCGCGATTCCCGGAAGAGCGATCGCCTCGGGCCTCCAGCGGCCTGGTACCGGATCACCAGCATCGCACAGAGGAACACGATGAGGACGGTGATGGCGAGGTCGCCTGTGGACTGGAGTATGCCGGCGCCGAAGTTGGATGCCAGGTGCGCCGGGTCGAAGAGCGGCGCGAGCGGGGCTTTCCCTCGCTGCCAGCGTGCCGGTACGTCGAGCTCGATCAGCATCATCCGTAGCGCAACCAGCCAGCTGATCAACACCGCCAGGCGTGTGCCGGACGAAACTCCCCGCTCCTTTGACCTGAAATCCGTGCCCCAGAACCAGACGCCAGCCGTTATCCAGACGATCAGCAAACACCACCAGAAGGCGTTGACGTGGTTGTAGCGTTGCTGAACGCTCCGCACGATCTGGGTGGACGACGGGGCCTCAACGACGATCCGTCCAAGTTCTCTGCCGTCGCGGCCCTGCAGGAGTCGGCTGTTTTCGGAC
>CBFGYX010000288.1:0-3226 GCA_965653075.1 uncultured bacterium | reverse complement strand
CCCACAGATCGCGCAGCGTCTCAGCGCCGCGGGCCAGCCGTTCGGCGGCAAATTCAGCATGGCCTTCACCGCGTGTGTCTGCCGTAAACGACTCCTGCTGCTCGAGCGCATAAAGTGTCTCGAGATGGCTGTGACTCTCCTGCAGGAAATCCAGGACCGCGCCTCGCACGTCTTCAAAGACGCGGGCGGGCGTGGTGGCGCGAACCCGTACATCGTCGATCGTGATGTGGTTGCGCACGAAGGTCGACTCAAAGCGCCAGTGGAACGAGTCATCGCCGGTGAAGCCTCGCGGATTCGGATATCCGTCCGCCCATCCATTGTGATGCACGGTCGTGTGATGCGGGTTGGCGCCGTCGGTCACGTAGTGGCCGAGGATGCCGGCGTCGTTGATGATCCGCTCTTCGACATAGCGCCTCGTGCGTTCATCATCGGCAGCGCGCCAATCCCGAAACCCGACGCGCAGGCGCTGAGTCAGTTCGAGGATCCTGAACGTGAGCAATCCCGGCACGTCCATTCCGGCGGTATGCAGCGAGTCGATGAAGTCATACCGGCTCGGTGCATCGAAGTACTGCGGCGGCACGTTCTCGAAGTTGACGTAGTGCTCGACGGCGTGGTGAGCGTTCATCGCAGGATCGAGTGCCTGTTCATCGCGCCCGCGCCAGCGATCGGGCTCGGGATTCAGGTAGGCGAGTTGAGGCGCGGCATCGCGGAAGAAGGCGGGCATGTCGCCCGGCAGGGACTCAGCCGCAATGAGCCCCGCCATCTCGTGTCCCTCATCCCCCCAGGCAATGAAGCCGGCACTCAAGACAGCGGCGATGAACAGAAAAGCGACGCGATGGACGTACTTCATGATCGGGATATGGGAGGATGAGCGTGGAGACGCCGCCGGTATGCGAGCTGTTGAACAGGCGAAGCTAATCGACCGGGTTTTCGCGATTGAGCCGTTCCAGCTCTGCCTCGTCGGTGAGGTCCAGCCGAAGCGGCGTCAGCGACACCCAGCCATTCTCGACGGCCCAACGATCCGTCCCTTCCTCAGTTTCCTGGATCGGCTCGACGGTGAACCAGAAGTGCTCGCGGCCGACGGGGTCCTGGCCCGGCACGATGACGCCGTCGTACAGACGCACCGACTGACGCGTCCACCTGACGCCCTGCGGCCGCTCAGGTAAGTTGACGTTGACCAGCTTCATGTTCTTGGAGCCGATCAGTCGCTCGAGCACTTTCGATACGAACGGGTCGAGGTGCTCGTAGTCGATGTCTTCGGCTGCCGGCGCGCTGAAGGCGATGCCGCACACGCCGAGGAGCGTCGCCTGCTTGGCCGCGGCAAGCGTACCTGAGTGCCACATCCCATTGCCGATGTTCAGCCCGATGTTGATGCCGGAGAGCACGTACTCGACGCCGCCCCAGAGATGCGTGCCCAGCGCCACGCAATCGGCCGGCGTGCCGTCTACCCGGTAGGCCTCGAAGTCCTCGATCGGCGTTCGCGTGTATGTTATCGGCCGGCGGGAGGTGATGGCATGGCCCATCGACGACTGCTCGACATTCGGCGCCACGATGATGACATCTCCGAAATGTGAGGCCGCGCGGGCAAGCGCAGCAATTCCCGGACTATAAATGCCGTCGTCGTTCGTGACAAGAAATCGCATAGCGTGATCAAAAGGTAAAAGGTTACCGGCCGTATCGTTCATTCGGCGACGAACTTACATATTCGAGCCGCCATCATGCATCCCTCAACCTTTATCATCCCGCGACGAATTGGCGCGGCAACTCCAATCAGATGCGCCTTCTGTTGATACACAACCCGCAGTCCGGAGGGGGCGATCTTCCGGCTTCGGAGATGGTGGACCGCCTTCGCCTCGTCGATCCTGAAGCGGCACACGTCTCGATCAAGGACGATTACGGCGCCGCATTACGAGACATCGGTCCCGATACGGTGATTGTGGTGGCGGGCGGTGACGGGACCCTTCACAAGGTTGCGCGAAAGCTTGCCTCGAGTGGTGGGGCAATTGCCGTTCTGCCGATGGGTACGGCCAATAACATCGCCGATTGCCTGGGTAAGCGCTGGGACCTTGAGTCGCTCGTGCGGCTCCTGCCGACGGCCGGCCGCGTGCCTTTCGATCTTGGGACGGTCAGTATCGGCGGTGAGGCGAAGATCTTCATGGAGAGCGTGGGCGCCGGTGCCGTTGCCACGATGATGCGCCAGGTCGACCGCGATAAGGATGCCGGCCTGCTCGACAAGCGGGACGAGATGATGCACGCGCTGGAGGTGATGCGTAATCTGGCACGAGACGGCGACACCGTTCAACTCCGCGTGAGTTTTGACGGCGGAGCGATGAAGGAGATGGACTGCATCGCGTTCGAGGTCATGAACGTGGCTTCCATCGGGCCGAGGTTAAGGCTGGTAGCCGAGCGAAACCCTGGTGCGGATACTTTCGACGTCATTGTCGTGAGGGATGATGCCCGCCGCGAGCTTATCGACCACATCGAGTCTCGAATGGCGGGTAAGCTCGTGAGGCCTGCGTTCGAAACACGGCGCGCGAAACGGGTCAAGGTCGAGTGGCAGGACGGCGATATCCACGTCGACGATACGCTCGTCGAGATCAACGGGAGTGAGCGTCGCTCGCTCGACATCGAGCTACTGCCACAGGCGATCACCTTCGTTGTGCCCCCCGGCGGTTGAGTTTATGGGGATGGAGAGATCGCCGGATCGTCGCGTCCCGTGCGGATCGGCGCCCGAAACGGTGAGTTCGACGGTCAATCACCAGTTGCACGAAAAGGAGGACGAGATGGATTCCCGAAGCGACATGCAGAATATGACCGACGAATGGCTCCGGATGCAGAAGGAGCTCCTCGAGCAATGGTCGGAAGCCATGCGTAGCACCGCTACCGTAGACGGCGAGCGCTTGGCCGACCGGCTCAGCACGACATGGCGACGCGCCATCGAAGAATCAACCCGAATGCAGCGGCAGTGGGTGCGGTCACTTCGCGAACAGATTACGTCGATGGACGAAGTCTCGTCTGAAACGGCGGCGAACATCTCAAAGTCGGCCGATGAGTTGGAGTCGTGGCTCGAGGTTCAGGAGCGCTTCTGGAAGGAGTGGGTCGGCGTGTTGCGAGAGAGCTATCCCGACCAGATGATGAGGCAAGGACAAAACGTCGCGGAAGCCATGCTCAACACGATGCAGCGCGGAGCCGACACGCTCATCGATATCACACGCGACATCCTGGG
>CBFGYX010000287.1:0-3226 GCA_965653075.1 uncultured bacterium | reverse complement strand
GGGTGATGGTGCGGCCTACGGGCTACCGCCGAAGATCTTCAGCTTGATGGCGATGCCAGCCATCAGCGCGATCAGGAAACCAGTGTGTCAATCGGCCCTTTAATTGCGGGTTGTTGTCAACTCTCTTTTTGAAGCCATTCGGCAAAGTGGTAACGCTCGGCCCGACGGAGCAGGTCCGGGTTGCGCAGACGGGGCGAGCGCGGCTGGTGGATCGATAGCCAACTCGTATAGTGGGCCGATTAGCTGTCACCTGGCTTCAATGCGATCAGTTGCCCGTCGCTGGGGTCATGGTCCTTTCCGAGGTCGCAAGCGCCTCATGATGATGTCCGGATCGGGCGCCTCATCGTTTGCAACGGGGTGCGGACGAGCCGCCACCAGCCGATTGACCGAGGTCACCACGACCACCGTCCCAGCGGGACATCGCCAGCCCGGCGGACCGGGCCAGGAACTTGCAAAATAAGGTCAGGCCGGCGCGTTGCCCCAGTCGAATGATGTGCCGTCGACCCAGATGCAGTGGAGGATGACAGCGATCTTGCGGGCGATAGCAACCTTTGCCTTTTTCATGCCGATCCGCTTCGCAAGTTTCATACCCCAGGCTTTGAGGGAGGACCATTTCTTTGTTCGATAAAGCAGAACGGTCGCCGCCTCGTAAAGGTACGTTCGGAGGAGCCTGTCGCCCCATCGGGATATCTTGCCACTAGTGTCAGTCTCACCAGATTGGTTGCGCCGAGGTGTGAGGCCGAGATAGGCGCCGACTGTCGAGGCCGATCGGAAGCGAGACGGGTCATCGATCGTATGGCGGAACGTCAAGGCGGTGACCACGCCGACACCAGGAACTGTCATCAGGCGACGCGTCGTCTCGTCCGACTTCGCCAATCGGCGGACCTCGTCGTCAAATTTGCTTTGCTGCTGGCAGATGAGTTCATGAATCGACAAGAGCGGCGCGATCACGCTGAGGAGTTGATGATCTTCGCCCAATAGCTCGCCAACCTGGTTACGGAACTGTTGGCCAATGGCGCGAGGGAATAGCAACCCACACTCCTTGATCAGACTGCGGACCTGGTTCTCGATATCCCGGCGTATGGACACAAGGCGGAATCGCGCCACGAGGATAGCTCGAACCTTCTGGCTCTTCTCACTCTTGATTTTGACTTCTCGAAACCAACCAACCCGCACCAGTTCGGCAAGGCCCCGAGCATCGTTCTGATCGCTTTTGTTCATGCGGACCGATAGTGCTGCGTGTGCATGCCTTGCATCGATGCAAACGACGGGGAGTTCGACCCTACGAAGCTCATGCCAAAGCCAGCTCGCCATTGCGCCCGTCTCAAAGCCGATACGCTCCGCCAGTGGCGCATGTTTACGAAGTAACTTTGACAGATCTCCAGGATGAGACTTGGCCTTTCCTTCAAAAATTGCTTCACCCGTCTCATTGACTACGCAAACCGCAGTCTCTCTCTGCGAGACATCTAGCCCGACGTATTGCCGCATGACAGCTCCTCCGAATCGTTTGATTGCGAGAGGTAGACGATAACGGAGCTCTCGTGCCCGAGCGCTGACCGCAATTACGCCATCGTTCGCAAATTTGACCCCGTATCGGCGTTCAATTTTGACCCCTTTGCGCGGCGTGGTTTGATAGCGCTCGACTCGTCGGAGCTGGCCGGGATTGCGGAGACGAGGCGAGCGCGGGTGGCGTGATCGTCGTCGCGGCTTTTGAATCGCCAGCTGTCGTTGCCGGTCTCGACAATGTCGCAGTGGTGGGTGAGCCGGTCGAGCAGCGCGGTTGTCATCTTGGCGTCGCCGAACACGCTTGGCCATTCGCCAAAGGCGAGATTGGTTGTGACGACGATGGACGTGCGCTCGTAGAGCCTGCTGACGAGGTGGAACAGGAGCTGGCCGCCGGATTGAGCGAACGGCAGGTAGCCGAGTTCATCGAGGACGATGAAGTCCATCCTGGTCAAATGCTCGGCGATACGACCTTGTCGTCCGTTGCGGGTCTCGATCTCGAGGCGGTTGACGAGGTCGACCACGTTGTAGAAGCGACCGCGGGCGCCGGATCGGATGCAGCTTCTGGCGATTGCGATGGCCAGGTGGGTTTTGCCTGTGCCGGTGCCGCCGACGAGCACGACGTTGCGCTGCTGGGCGATGAAGCCGCCGCTGGCGAGATCGTTGACGAGCGTCTGGTTGATCGGCGTGCCGTCGAACTGGAAGTCGGCGAGATCCTTGGCCAGCGGCAGCTTGGCGATGGTGAGCTGGTACTTGATTGAGCGGGCCTGCTTCTCATTGATCTCGGCGTTGAGCAGGTCGCCGACAATGCGCTGGGGTTCATGCTGGCGCTTGATGGCGGTCGCCATGATCTCGTCGAAGGCAGCTTTCATGCCATAGAGCTTCAACTCACCCATGAGGTCGAACAGTTGAGTACGTTCCATCAGATGGTTCTCCTAAGGCTGTCATAACGGGCACAGTCGGCGATCGGCGCATGGCGCAGGATCAGCGCCGCGGGAGTGAGGATGTTGGCTGGTGGAGCGGGTTCGCGTTGACGGGCCAGGATGTTGAGCACGACATCAGCGGAATGAACGCCATGAGCGATCGCCTCGGCGCAGGCTGCTTCAACGGCCGGCAGACCATCGGTCAGCACCGCGTTGAGGATGTCGACCATCTGCCGGTTGCCATCGTCGGTGCTGGCGAGCTTGCGCCGGATCCGTTCGATCGCGGCCGGCAGCACCCAGTCCTTGAAGGGAGCGCCGTTACGCAAGGCGCCGGGCTTGCGCGCGAGCACCGGCACATAGTGCCAGGGATCGTAGGTCGTCTCGCCGCGTGCGAAGGATCGCGGATGCTCCGCCACGATCCGTCCATCCTGACGGATTACGATGCGGTCGGCATAGGCCTGAACCTCGACCGGGCGTCCGACGGCGCTGGCCGCGACCGAGTATTTGTTATTGTCGAAGCGTACCAAACAGGTCTTGGAGACAGACGCCGGCACCGCGTGGAAGCCGTCGAACCGGCCGGCATAGGGAACGAGCTTGGGGCGCTCGGCTTCGAACACGTCCCAGATCGTCTGATCGGCCAGTTCCGGATGGCGATGCGCCTTGGCGTAAGTGATGCATTTGTCGAGCAGCCAGGCGTTTAGCTCGTCGAGGGTTTTGAATCGCAGCCGTGGTGTGAAGAAGCGTTCCCGGACCAGCCCGACCTGGTTCTCGACCTGGCCCTTCTCCCAGCCCGACGCCGG
>CBFGYX010000286.1:0-3240 GCA_965653075.1 uncultured bacterium | reverse complement strand
TAATGCGGCGCATCGTCCCGCGCCTGGGTGGCCAGCTTGCGGGCGTGGTTCGCCAGTTGCTCGTCATCCGTGACCAGCATGCCGCCGCCGGACGTGGTGATGATTTTGTTGCCGTTGAAGGAGAAGATGCCGAAGTCATCGGGGTCGATCGTGAGGCAGGTTAGCCAGCGCGTGTGGCGGCCCCAGGGTGCCTCGGACATGAAGTCGAAACCCGGAAGGTCGCCCAGGTTCTCGCGGTAGTATTCGAAGTTGCGGCGGCGTGCGGCCACGCGGTCCTCCAGCACCTGCAGCTGCCCGCGTCCGACGCCGGCCAGGATGTTGCTCATCCGGTAGTTGTAGCCGACCTCACTGTGCTCGTAATGCGGCGCATCGTCCCGCGCCTGGGTGGCGAGCTTGCGGGCGTGGTTCGCCAGTTGCTCGTCATCCGTGACCAGCATTCCACCGCCGGACGTGGTGATGATCTTGTTGCCGTTGAAGGAGAAGATGCCGAACCGGCCGAAGATACCGGGGCTTCGGCCTCGGCGCCGGGGTGACGCTACGGATGCTCCACCCCAGTACGCTGCGCCGAGGGCTTCGGCGGCGTCTTCGATCAGAGCGACGCCGTACTTCTCACACAGCGCCACGATCGGGTCGATGTCCGCGCATTGGCCGTAGAGGTGGACGAGAACGAGCGCCTTCGGTAGCGTCCCTCGCTCGGCACGACGCTTCAGTTCGTCCTCGAGCAGGTTCGGGTCGAGATTCCAGGACGCCCGCTCGCTGTCGATGAAGACGGGCGTGGCGTTCTGGTATAAAATCGGATTGACCGATGCGCAGAAGGTCAGGGTTGAGACCAGAACCTCATCCCCCTCCCCCACGCCGCTCAGGCGCAGTGAAAGGTGGAGTGCCGCCGTTCCCGACGTGACCGCGACGGCGTGCGACGCGCCAACGTATGCGGCAAACTCCTGCTCGAACGCATTGATATTTGGACCCACCGGCGCCACCCAGTTGGTTTCGAACGCGTCCCTGACGAACTCGAACTCGGACGGTCCGAGGTGGGGCGGGGAGAGGAAGAGGCGAGGCTTGTTCATATACGCGCGCGCTAATGGCTACGAAATTGGTCGTGCAGGTACACCGACGACCGTCGTATGAGGTTGTACATCCCTAACCACCACTGCTCCCGCGCCAATGACAGCTCCCTCTCCTATACATTTCACACCAGTCATGATGGTGCTGCCAATGCCAGCAAACGCGCGCGCTCCCATCGATATCAAAGCGCCTACATTGACTCCTGTTGACACAAACACACCCTCTGAAAGGCGACAATGGTGTGCAACCCGGCTACCCATACTCAAAATTACAAAGGTGCCAATCTCAACGTGTGGCATTACGAGAGCACCTGGCAGAATATACACGCCAGAGTTAGTCCGAATTTCGGAATCCACAACAGCTGATTCGTGAACGAAGTTCGGGGTAGCAAATCCGTTGGCACGTACAGCAGCTAGCGTCTCACACCTGATCTTGTTGTTCCCAATCGGTGCTATGACTCCTTCCACCTTCTCTGCGCGTAGCGCACTCCAATCCCTGAGACGACCTATCACGGGGACACCGCACATCCTTGTGCCGTGCTTGCTCAAATCGTCGTCAGTAAAGCAAACAACTTCGAATTCGATTTGTTGAGATAGGTAATAATAAAACACCTCACCATATCCGCCGGCTCCTGCAATTGCCAACCTCATGCCTACCCGTTCAGTTCTACGTCCATGAAAGGAGCGGGAGTATCACCATCAATGGCACTTATTCCCTCACGCTTCATAACCTTCGCAAATGTCATGCCTATGATCTTTAAGTCGAGCATTAAAGAACAGTTATCCACGTACCATACATCGAGATCAAAACGTTCCTCCCACGAGATGCGGTTCCTACCATTGACTTGGGCCCACCCGGTTATTCCAGGCTTAACATCATGACGACGCGCTTGCTCCTCGTTATAATATGGTAAGTACTCCATTCTTAAAGGGCGCGGACCAACAAGACTCATATCGCCCCGGAGGACATTCCAGAGTTCGGGTAGCTCATCGAGGCTCGTGCTGCGAAGAAACTGCCCGAACGGGACCAGTCGCTGGTGATTGGGAAGGAGGTTGCCCCCTTCGTCACGCTCGTCAGTCATAGTGCGAAACTTCACCATCTCAAACGGCCGACCGTGTAGCCCCGGTCGCACCTGACGGAAGAAAACCGGGCTACCCAGCTTGACGCGCACAGCCAGTGCCAGACCCGCCAATACCGGACTCAACACCAATAGCCCGGCAGTCGATGCGGTCAGATCGAATAGCCGCTTAATCATTCTCACCCTTCAAATACAAAGACTGACGAGGAAAAATTATGATAATCAATCAGAATGCTCCGGCCCAATGCCTGCAGCTACTCTGAAGCACCGCTCTTCTACACGCGAGTCCTATGCCGGTTCGAGCCGAGGATACGATGCGGATGAGCGCCTAACGTTACTCCGACGTCGTTTAACTACTACGATGGCACAGCTAAATGCTGCATCATGTCAGTTAACGGAGACATGTGATGGTTTAGATATCACATCGAGACGGTTAATTGCGACACAAGAGCCTTTATTCACGGCGTTGCATCGTTTAAAAATGACAAACCATCGATCGAATGTCGCCATTAACCGACCCGATGTCGTTTTTAAGGGGCATTTTGCCGCGTTTAAGGGCGAGGAGAAAACTCCGCGGCGAGGTCCCGCGATATTCCTGCTGGAGGCACTACGAATGAGGTGGCGTTGCGTCTTGCTCGCATGCCGGCCGTCGTCTCACCGGCAACCGCCATCTCATTCACACGGAGGTACCCATGAAAACGTACATCCATCTGCCCCTCGACCGGCGCCTGTCTCTGGCGCAAACCGCAATCCAGAACACCCTGGACGATCCGGAACTGATTGCTTACCTCGCGCCCTTCTCGTATGACGAAGACCGCCTCCAGGAAGGTCTTGAACTGTACGAGACGGCGCTTGACCTGCACCACCGCGCCGCCAGCGAGCGAGGTGAGAAGCTCGGCGCTACGGCTGCTTTGCACGAAAGCTGGAGCACGGCGCGCGCACGGCTGCGCGATCATGTGGCACTGGCGCGCATCGCACTAAGGGGCAATAAAGGCGCGAGTGCGCCCCTACGCCTCCATGAACCACGTGCGAACACACAGGCTGCGTGGATCGTGCAGTCCCGGCAATTTTATCAACGTGCCCTCGAAGATACCGTG
>CBFGYX010000285.1:0-3252 GCA_965653075.1 uncultured bacterium | reverse complement strand
CCGCTGGAACAGGTAATTGTAGTTGAGATGCCGATTGTTGAAGACGTTGAAGACCTCCAGGTAGAAGCGAGTCGGCGTCCTGAACAGGTTGTCGAGGGATTTCGTGAGCCGCAGGTCGGCCGTAAACTCGGCGGGTGTCCGCTCGGTGTTAATGAGGCGGATGTCGGACGGTGACGTGTAGGGACGGCCACTCCTTGCATTGGAGAAGAAGGAGACCGACAGCCCCGCCAGCGGGCGACGGTTCAGGATGCGGGGGCCGGCATTGCCGCCCGTCCGATAGGTGGCGGAGAAGATCAGGTTGTGCTTCCTGTCGAAATCGAGCACGATGTCCCGCGTCGGCACGTTCGCCAGATCATCCGTCACCACGCCCGTGGTATCGCGGTTGAATATCGGCGTTGCCGCGACAGCCGTCGGACTCTTACCCGTCGCGTAGCTGTACTGGTAATTGACCGAGCCCGTAATAGACCCGCCACGCTTATTCAGCGCGACGCGAAATCCACGGATGTCCGCATAGTCGAGGTTGAAGTACGAACTCACCACATAGCCCGCCCGGTCGTCGATGAAGTTAGCCTGTTGAACGAGGTTCTTGACGTCTTTGTAGTACCCGCTGACGTCAATCGTAAAACCATCGCCGAGGCCGTGCATCACGCCGATGTCGTAGCTGTTGGTCGTTTCAGGACGCAGGCGCGGGTTGCCGAGAATGACCGGATTGTTCAGCGTGTGGCCCACGCGTTCGGAGACGATGTACTGGAACGACGGCCGCTGCATGAAAGCACCGTAGTTCAAGTGGAAAACGGTGTTCGACGTGACGGGGAAGGAAACGCCGACGCGCGGCTGTACGCGCATATGGACGGGCGGACGATGCCGCTCTCCTTGTGCCGGATCGAAACGGCCCTGCCCGTCGGATGGCCCGAAAGGTTCGTACAGGTCATCGAAGTACTCGACGCCCGAATACCACACGTCGTAACGGAGGCCGACATTCGCGATCATCCCTTCGAATTCCATCTTGTCCTGCAGATAGATCGCCCCTTCGAACGGACGGGCGCGGTAGTTGTCGAGATACCGCGAGGAGCGCACGCTCAGATAATCACTTACATCGATCAGGTAGGAGTTCAGCTGGATGCCGGCGTTTACCTGATGCGCCGATGCCACCTGACTGGTGAACGAGCCCTCGAGCGAGATCGTGCTGCTCCGCTGATCGGTAAAGTTGTCATTACCGACGTGATAGTTGAGTCGGTCGGGCGAGTTATTGTTGGGATAGACGATCGTGCCCACCGCCCAGTTTAGCGATGTCGTGTCGGGGATCCAGCCGGGCACGGGAGATGAGCCAATCGTATTCGTGGTATGAAGCGTATTGAGCTGGATCTCGTAGTAGGTGGTGGTTGAAACGAGATGGGTAAGACGAGCGCCAATTTGCGCGTTCATGCGCTGCTGTGCGCGTGTGCCCGTCACCCGGTCCCACAACCATCGCTGGTAACCACTTGCGGAGTTCTGGCTTGGGAAGACGTTATTACTGCCATACGAAAGTCCGCCGCTAATGCGCAGCGCCCCGCCTTCCCACAGGTCGGTCACCACATTACCCATCGCCTGATACTCAGTGTTCGGGCGTTCCGTGGGCATCGTGGGCCATTGCTCCTGCATACGCAGCGCCATGAACATCCGCGACCGGTCGTTGATCGGGCCGCCGGTTGCGATCTCGGCCGAGTAGTCGAGATTATTGCCGTAGTCGAGACCGACGTCGCGGCGCGTCTGCGCATAAAGCGCCTGCGCCATCGCAAGCTGTGCGGTGGTATCTCCGGCGAAGTACGACGTCAGGCCCGACGCCATCGTGCCGTAGAAAGGCTGCGGATCATCGGAGTTGGGATCGCCGCGGAGCCAGATGTCTCCTTCCTCCAGAAGAAGGCGCAAGTAATCTTGCGAGCCGACGTCGAATGCGCTGGGCCCAAAATGTTTGCGCGTCGGCGCGCGGCCACGAACCTCAAAGCGGGTATCCCACCTGTGCGGACTCCCCTCACGCATCGAGATGCGTACCACACCCGATTGGGCATTACCGTACTGAGCGCCGAAACCACTCGTGATGACTTCAACTTCCTCCACGGCGCTCATGATCGGCATGAAGGCGGCGGAATTATCGAGCGGATTGACGATGCCCATCCCCTGTACCATGTACAGCTCCTCGCCTGAGCGCCCCCCGCGGAAGTGTCCGTCGATGACGTCGCCCGTCAAGTTCAGGACGTCCGAGATGTCACGCACGCCGGGCAGCGCTTCTACATCATCAAATCGAACAATGTGACTGGTCGACGTTTTGTCGATTTCGACGTCCGGACGCTCGGCGATGATTACTACTTCGGCCGACTCGAGCGCCTCATCGATCAGCACGAAGTCGATTGTGGTCGTCCGGCCTGCGTTCACCACCACGTCCACAACCAGCGTCGACTCATATCCCACCATGCTCGCTCGGACGTCATACCGACCCGGCGGGATGTTGAGGATCCGGTACTCTCCGTCCACATTGGCAGCGGCGCCGCGCGAACTCTCGACGATGACGACGTTCGCCCCGGGCAGGGCTTCGCCGGTGCGCGAATCCACGACCGTTCCGGCAATCTGTCCGACGTTCTGGGCGAAAAGCGCTCCCGGCCCCAGCAGAAACGTGGCGACAAGCCAGAAGACGCCTACGGCGGCGAGCCGGATGCTTCGACGATTGCTGCCGTCGGCAGCCTGTATCCGATGGTCGATCAGCTGGTTACCCATCGGCTGATGATGATGATGTGTCGGCCCAGGCCGGGATGGTACGATCGACCGCATACCCGGTAGTATTGTTGATGGAACGGTATCGGACGAAACCCTCAGTCTCGTCGCCACAACCGGGACGAATCCTCTAAAGCGCGCCATCACCCTTCCCTCTTAAAAGCGCTTTCGCCTCATTTATACCGGTTACTTTACCGGTAATGTAACGCGCTCTTCAAGACTTGTCAAGGATTGAAAATGTGGATAGATGAGCGCTGTTACATCAGACAGCAGCCGATCACTGACGGTCCGGAGCGCACGGAACAGCGCCGACGATGAAGGCGGGGGATGCTACGGCAGCAATGCCTGGCGATGCCGGATAATGTGATGCCAGATAATGTGATGCCGGATAATATGCCCGGGAATTATGCGGCCCTGCCCGCAATTAGCCGAGGCGTTCCGATAGTGGATGCCGGGACGCGTGAGCTGTTGTGCCCGGCCTACCGATTCACGGGATAAATGATT
>CBFGYX010000284.1:0-3280 GCA_965653075.1 uncultured bacterium | reverse complement strand
CGAGCCTTCGAGGTCATCGAAACCGTACTCGTTCGTGACGACGGAGGCGACGTATGCCTCGAGATCGACGGCGTTCTCAAATGCCAGGTGGTCTGCCGCGGCCCTGATCCAGAGTTCACCGGGGAACGTCCGCTCGAGCTGCCCACTCCTCGCGGAAAGCTGAACGCCCCCTCTACCGCGCACTCGGAGCTCCTCCGCGAAAAGCCTGACGTCGCCCGCAACGACGTACAGCTGCCCATCGCTGAGTGACACAACGGCCGTTTCGTCTCGGCTTAGCGACGTCATGGGCTGATCAAAGCTGCCGGCAAAGAGCAGCAAGTCCCCGTCAGAGGTCAACGTCACAGACGTCGGCGATTCATTAGCGAGAACGGAGACTTTGATGACGTCGCCGGCAGCCGTCGTATTCGGCGCAAGCGCTCCGAATAGAAGGAGAGAAATGACGGCGAGCATGAAGGATGGTATCTGTCCGCTTTTCATGGGCTTGCCCGTAGATGATCTGGTCGGATGAGAATCCGGCCGTTAAAGGTCTGGCGACAGGACAAGCTACCCAGCAAATGTTGGTGCTTCAAGTAAACAGCGACCAAGAAACGCGGTGAATCCGAAGCGGTAACGCAATGCGCATCAACGCCCCGTGGCTATATCATCAAGCGTTCCTTTAAGATGCGGGAGCGGTCTCGGCTGGCGATGACTTCGTGCTCACCGGTAAGGACAAGCTTATACCGCCCGCTGAACCAGGGTATGAGCTCTTTAATCTGATCGAGCTGCACAATGGCGGAGCGGTGCACGCGCATGAACGCGTTATCCAGCTTTGCCTCCAGCTCATCGAGCGTGTAGTTGACGACGTGGTGCCGGATACGCTGACGCCCGCCCTCCGGCGTTTCCTCCGTCACGTACAGCCGCGTAATGCCGTCGTGGATCTCAGCCGAGATCAGATGATGAACGGGTATCAGGATGATGCGGTCTCGGAACGGGACGGAGATCTGCCGCACCGGCTCCGACTTCTCGACACGTTCTGCGGGGGCGTGATCGTGATCAAGTCGATCGAGTAGTTGCGAAAGCCGCCGGTCAGCGTCGGACCTGGCCTCGGGTGTTGAACGCAGGCGTTCCGCTCGTCTAACGGATTCCTCGAGGCGCTCTCGAGAGATCGGCTTCAGCAGGTAATCGGTCACACTCTCTTCAAAGGCCCGAAGCGCGTACGTGTCGTACGCCGTTGTGAACACGACCACTGGCCGTTTCGTCGGGTCGATGCGCTCGAGAACCTCGAAGCCGTTGAGTTCGGGCATCTGTATGTCGAGGAAGAGGATGTCGACCTCGTTGGCGGCAAGGTAATCCAATGCTTCGGCGCCGTCGGAGGCTTCTCCTACGACCTCAACGCGGTCGTCACCCGTGGCGGCCAGCAACTTCTTCAGGCGCGCTCGTGCGGGTGCTTCATCGTCAACTACAAGTGCCTTTAGCATGGTGAGTATGTAAATGTGCTGATGTACGTACGTCCGTATTCCGAGACGGAGCGGCGACGGCTACGCCTTGACGACCCGCGACTGCGTTTGCATGCGCCAGTTCGTCGCAACGGGAAGATAAAGGCTCGCACGCGTTCCCGTGGCGGGGTCGCTGGTGATGAGCAATAGATCCGGCTCGCCATACAGTTTCTCGAGCCGGCCGGCGATGTTCCGCAGACCGATGCCGTAGAAGTTCTTCGGACGGTTGCTTGCTCCGCTGATGCCATAAAGAGCGGGAATGCCGACGCCCGTATCGGCGACTTCGATCACCACGCGCTCGCCGTTGCGACGGGCGGCCACATTCAGACATCCGCCGCCGCGCCGAGCCGACAGCCCATGCTTGACCGAGTTCTCGACAAGCGTTTGAACCGCGAACGCCGGCACGGGAATGTCCTGCAAGATCGCCGGCAGTTCCATTTCCACATGCAGTTTATCCCCGAAACGCACCTGCTCGATGGCGAGGTAGTGCTGCACGAGTCCGAACTCTTCTTCGAGCGTCACAAACTCACGGCTGCCCGTATTCAAGGTATACCGGAAGATTGCCGCCAGATGCTCGAGCGTGGCTTCGGCCTCATCTGGCTTTTCGCTGATGAGCGACGCGATCGTGTTCAGTGCGTTAAAGAGGAAATGCGGATTAATCTGCGCGCGCAGCGCGACGAGCTGGGCTTCCGCGCTCTCGCGAATCAACGACCGCTCCCGCTCGACGAGCCGCAGCCGCTCAACGGCAATCGCCAGGTTCGCACAGAGCGATCGCAGCATCTCGACATCCTCGAGGTTATACACCATCCGGCGCTGACGCCGTTGGCCGAGAACAAGTATGCCGACGGGCTCTCGATCACCCGCAATAGGTACGGCCAGCGCGGCACCGCGCTCCGCCAGCGTTGCCGAAAGCGTGTGTGGCAGATCGCTTTCATCCAGCTCCGGATTGTGCGCCCAGATACTGGCCTCGCGCTTCAAGTGAGGCCATAGCATCGTCATGACGCGCTCGGTCAAGTAGGGCGGTTCGGGATGGTACGTGGCTGACAACCAGTTCGACGTGCCGTCATCCGGGCCGAGAAAGAGCACCGCTGAACGGATGTCCAGTGTTTCGCCAACCACCGTGACCGTGCGTCTGAGCAACACATCGAGAGACGGAATCATCCGCATCTGCTCCTGAAAATGACTCAGCTGCTTGCGGATTCTATGGCGATCGGAGGCGAAAAAGTTTGCCGCGTAAACCCGAATCTGCCGGGCCGCTCGGTCAAACAGAAACAACAGCACAACGGCGTACAGCCCGGATACCACGTGCTGCGTGATGCGCAGTTCAATGCCGAGCCGGTCGATAACGGCAAGTCCGCCGACAAGCGCGAAGAAAAACAGCCCGAATACGGTAATGTACGTAAGGGCGCGGCTAACGACTTCGTCGATCTTGCCGTGCTTCAGCGTTGCAATCGAAACGAGCACGACCGGCACAACGGAGAGCAACTGTGCTCCCACGATGAGCCATGCCGCGGCGACGTCGGTCGTCGCGCCGAAGAGCGGAACGACGCCCAGCATCGCCAGCCCGAAGAATAGCGCCACGAGGAAGGTCAACACACTGCCCACGCGCCCCCAGTCGCCGAGGACCATGCGCGCGCGCGCCGGGTCGGATAACTGGAGCGTAAGTATGAGCACCGCCGCGAATGCGATGTAGCACGAGGCGTAGAAAAGCACCGGCCCGGCAAGTGCATCCAGCGTGAGGTAGATCGGGACGAGCACGACCGGCACAACGGAGAGCAACTGTGCTCCCACGATGAGCCATGCCG
>CBFGYX010000283.1:0-3290 GCA_965653075.1 uncultured bacterium | reverse complement strand
CGCAGGAGATCCGACACCTGCAACACGGCCCCGTTCGAGCCAACGGCTTTCTCGAAGACACGGCACATGAGTTGATGCTCACGCCGCGCTTCAGATAAGAACAGGATGTCGTCGAAAAGTAAATCGAGCCGGTTGTAGGGCGAGACCAACTCCATCTCTTCGCCCGGCGTGTGGACGATGACGTCCTGTAAAAGAGCCGTCTCGGTAAATATGGAGGTGACGTCGGGCGACGTCGGTCGAGATTCTTGAGGCACGTGCGCTACCAGCCGGAAGGTTCGACGCGCCGCACGCTGCGACGCTCAGTACCTGCGCTTCTGCTGGAACACGCCAACGAACCGCAGCACGATGGCGATCAGCAACAAGATCAGCAGCGCCCGAAACGCAACGGCCAACAGAGCGGCTCCCACCTTCAGTATCACACTGAGGAGCGAGACGGCCACGATCAGAACGATCGCAACCACAATCCATCTCAAGATCTGCTGGATATCCATGGTCTATTTCGTTTTTCAGCACTGCCCGCAGGCCGTCTGACTTACTCTAAGTTCGACGAAGCGTTTCCTGTGCCCGTACACGCCTGTCTTCGAATGGGAGAGCAAAGGGTTGCACCCGGCTTTGCAACTTTACGTCTGCAACGTCGCGTCCATGACGCCAATTGTCGAAACTGGTCGTTGCAACGATCATTTCCGGTCATCGTTCACGTAAATCGCATCAAATGCCTCCTTCGCGAACCGGTCTTCGTACTTAACACGTTCGAGAATAAGGCCATGAGCGGGAGCAGCAGGTCCAGCGGCGCGGCGGTCCTTCGCGTCAATGATACGGGGGATGTCTTCTACGTCGAGCTTGCCTCGGCCGATCATGACGAGGGTCCCCACGACGGCTCGTACCATCCCGTGTAAGAATCTGTCTCCCTCGATTTCGAAGTACCAGTCGCTCCGCCCGGTCGATGTAACCTCGCGCGCCCATCCCGCCGAGTAGATCGAGCAGATGCGGTTTTTCGTTTCTGATTTAGCGATGCAGAACGAATCGAAATCATGCCGGCCAACAAGATACTCCGCCGCTTCGTTCATCCGATCAAAATCGGGTACCGGGCGGAGAAGCCACCGGCGATCCCGGTCGAGCGCCGTCGGAACGCCCGTTACATAGTACCGATAGCGCCTCGACCGCGCGCTATATCGCGCATGAAACTCATCACTCGTTTTCTCCAGCGCGAGCACCGCCACACTGCCGGGCAGCACTCCGTTTAGCGAGCGCCGGAGGCGAGCTGCGTCGACGGGTTCGTCGACATCAAAATGCGCCACCTGGCCGCGCGCGTGGACCCCCGCATCCGTCCGACCCGAGCCGGTCACGTTCGGCCTCACCTTCAACACGACCTCGAGCGCGTGTTCGATCGCTTGCTGCACCGACGGACGGTCGTGCTGTATCTGCCATCCGGAGAATGGCCGTCCGTCATATTCAATGAGCATTCGGTAACGCGGCACGATATCTTCGCGAGCTTAATCAAGAGGATGAGCGCTTCCTGGCGCCGTTCCAAAACTAAGCGATCTTAGATAATAGCCGGATCCCGCCTTCGATGCCCACTGCTTCCGATCGAGACCCAGCGGCAGTTATGAGCCCCTCGCGTATTTACCTGACGGGATTTATGGGATCGGGCAAGACGACGGCGGGGCGCCTTCTGGCCCGGTCGCTCGACTATCGGTTCGTCGATCTGGATGCATACGTTGAAGAACACGCGGGCCGATCCATTCCCACAATTTTTGAGGAGGATGGGGAAGGCGGGTTCCGCCGGCTCGAACGCGAGGCGCTCGAAAAGACCACATTGATGGATGAGGTCGTCGTAGCGACGGGAGGTGGCGCGCTCACGATGCCGGGTGCGATGGATCTGGCGAAGTCGGCAGGGACCGTGATTTATCTCGCCGCTCGTGCCGAGACCATCATCCACCGGACGCAAGCCGAAGCAGCAGCGCGCCCGCTCCTGGCCGACAACGCCCACGACCTGTATGCATACGTGACATCCCTGCTCAATCAACGTCGTCCGAAGTACGAACAAGCGCACGTGACGATTGATGTGGACGACCTCCAACCCCAGGCGGTGGTCGCCGAGATCAAGCGCTACCTCCGCGGGCGAGCTTGAACGACCGCCGGTGGTACGGCGTCGGCCCGAGCGCTTCGAGTGCCTCGAAGTGAGGCGGCGTCGGATAGCCCTTGTTTGTCATCCAGTGATATTCGGGATGCTCCTTGTGAAGGCGACGCATGATCCGGTCGCGCTCGGTTTTGGCGATGATCGATGCCGCTGCTATGCTTGACGAGCGTGCATCTCCCTTGACGACGGTTTGATGCGGAAGCGCGCAGTCGGGATAGGCGCGGTTGCCGTCGATAAGGAGATAATCCGGATGCGGACGGAGCCCGAACACAGCGCGCCGCATGGCCTCCATTGCCGCCCAGAGGATGTTTAGCTCGTCGATCTCGTCCTCCGAACAGATGCCGACAGAAACTGAAGCGACCCGTCGAATCTCGCGTGCCAGTTGCTCGCGTTGATCGGGCCTGACCTTCTTGCTGTCGTCCAGCCCATCCAGAACGACGTCCCGCGGAAGAACGACGGCCGCCGCGACTACCGGGCCGGCGAGGCAGCCGCGCCCGGCCTCATCGACTCCGGCGATACGCGTGTAGCCTTCCGATGAAAGTTGATTCTCAAGTGATAGCGTGGGAGGCATGTCGGGCGGATGCGAAAGAATGCTGAGCTGCCGCCGAAACTAACGAGGCGCTGCATCCCTCCCAAATTGAAAAACCGTCACGCCTCATCATATTGATCGGGCAAGTCGTTTTCATAGAGCACGACATCACCCGGGCGCGCGAACTTCTTGAGGAACGACCTCGCCTCGAAGAGTGAGTCGACCGTCTGAATCTGGTCGTCGGGGAATCCGCGGCTCTGCAGTCCGCGGCGGATCGGTTCGGTCTGGCGCGGCCCGACGAGAATGGCGAGGTCAACGTGGTCGGCCATGGCGGCTCCGAAGCGCTGATTCTCCTCTTCCTGGCGCTCGCCGAGTTCCACCATGCCGGGCGTGACGATGATGCGGCGGCCGGTATCGAACTGGCCAAGGATCTCGACGGCGTTCCTCGCGCCCACCGGGTTCGAGTTGAAGGCGTCGTCGATCACCGTGATGGGGCCTTCCTGTTTGAGTTGGAGGCGATGCTCGACTGGTTCGATACGTTTCGCCGCATGCGCAAGCTGACGCAAGCTCAGCCCCATCGCCCGGCCGACGGCCACGCCCAGGAGCATATTCAGCACATTG
>CBFGYX010000282.1:0-3316 GCA_965653075.1 uncultured bacterium | reverse complement strand
CGGATGTCGGCAACATGCCGCGTGACGGCGCTGACAAACCCGGGAAGGACCTCGAGATCCTCCTTCCACAATTCCGGACTGCCAACGACGCTGCTGATAACGGCCGCGATGCCCGACCGGCGGTCGAGGGCCGCCACCTCGCGCCAGAAGTCGTTGGCGTCGTCGTGAGGAAGGTCGCCCTCGCCGCAGGTGCGAAGCTTGTATTCAATGAACGCCGCGAAGGCAAACGTCAGGAGCGGAGGTATGCTGCCATGGCGCGCCGTATACCCGCAGATCGACGGCATCACTCTGACGTCCATCTTGGCGGTCTGCTGGAGGCTGATGTCAACGAGTTCGTGGCGGATGAAGGGATTCGCGAACCGCTCGAGCACATCGCGCGCGAAGGACGCGGCCATATCATGATCGACATCCAGACTGGGCACGATCTCATCCATCACCATCCTCGATACGAAGCGGCCAAAGACGGCGTGGCCAACGGCCTGTGCCACGGTCGCAAACTCGAATAACAACGCCGCCGGCACGATGGCCGTGTGCGTGCCATTGAGGATGCGCACCTTACGCTCGCGGTAGGACCGGATGTCGTCGACGATAATGACACCCTCATCCGTAGCACGAAGGGCCAGTTGCTCCGCCGAATGGCCGGCGGGAATCTGGATCGCCCAGAGCCTGTAGGGCTCGGCGACCGTCAGGAGACGGTCATCATATCCAAGCCGCTCGCATAACCGCGACGCCTCCTCACCGTCGGGGATGCCCGGCACGATCCGGTCGACAAGTGTATTGCAAAAGATCACGGATCGATCGAGCCACGCCATGAATCTCGCGCCCAGCTTCCACTCATGCGCAAGAGTCTCGACGATGTCGCGCAATCGGTCGCCGTTATCCTGGATGAGTTCGCAGGGTAGAACGGCGAGACCCCGTTCCACATCATAGTCGAAATGCTCGGCGCGGACGGCAAGAAAGGCGGTCAGCTTACCTGGAAACGAGGCGGGAGGCTGGAGGTCGGGACGATCGTTCGGATCATGCCGGATGCCGACTTCGGTCGTGTTTGAGACGACGGTGTGAATGTGGGGGGATCGCGCAAGCTCGAGCACCTCGGGCCAGTCATCTGCGGCCGAAATCGCGCGACTGATGCTGTGGATGATCCTCGTCTCGTCGACAACCGAACCACCGGCCCTCCCCCGCATCAACAGCGTGTAGAGGCCGTCTTGATCGTTGAGATCCGCAACACGGCCGCTGCCGGTAGATCCCACAACAACCACCCGGCCCGGCCCACGCGAGCCTCTTCGATTGGCTTGATCCACAAATGCGTCGACGAAGCCCCGCAGGAATCCGCCCGTGCCGAACTGCACGATTGACTCCGGCAGCGCGTGACCGTCTGCACCAGTGCCAACAACCCGACGACTCAATCGAGGCAGGTTCGGTTCGGAAGTTACCGGTTTAGTAGCGGAGGACACGGCTGTCTACGGAATGCGAATTATAAATGGTCAGCTTACTGCGCCTTCTTTCAGGCGTGCGTATTCGGCAGCTGAAGGGTAGAGCTTCGTCGTCAGCACGACGTTCTGGGGCGTCCAGTCCGAGTCGTCATCGTCGATTTGCTCGAGTAGGAGTTGAACAGCCGTCCGGCCGATCTCGTCGACTGGTTGCTGCACGCAGATATGGGGGAAGCCGTAAAACCGATTCTCACCCGCTTCGCCGAACGACGCTATTTCGATTTCCTCGATCAATTCCGGAGCGTGCTTGCGGAGGGCACCGTGAACACCGAGCGCCGTCGGAAACGTCGCTGCGAAAACGGCATCCGGAGTTTCTCCCGAGCGCAATATCTCCTGAAAAGCGTTGTATCCGTGCCACTCATCGAATCCGCCCGGGATAACCCATTCCTCCTTGATCGGCACGCCGTGCTTCCGCATCGCATCCTCAAATCCCCCTTGTCGCTCGCGGCCGATCTCTACTTCGGGCGTCCCGCCAATATGCGCGATGCGCCTGCAGCCGTTCGTGATCAGTGCCTCCGTCGCCTCAAAAGCTCCTCTGCGGTCATCCACGGTCACGCTACTGAAATTGAGATCGGCGAGCGACCGGTCGAAGAAGACGAGCGGGACTTTCATTTCCTGCACCCGCTGATAAATCGCCAGGTCCGCCTCCTGCTTGGACACCGACACCAGCAATCCGTCAACACGCATCGACAACAAACGCTCGATGTGGCGGCCCTCGAGCTCCGCCGTTTCGTTCGACACGGCGAGCACGATTCCGTAGCCGGCATCCGTGGCCTCGCTTTGAATGGCGTCGATCACGCTGGCGAAAAACGTGTGCGCAATTTTCGGTACAACGACGCCGAGCGTCAGCGACTTCCGTGATGAAAGCGACCGCGCCAGAAGGTTGGGCGAGTAGCCCATCTCGTCGGCCGTTTTCTTGACCAGCTCCCGCGTCTCACGAGAAATATCGGGATGATCCCGCAGTGCCTTCGAAACGCTCACTTTCGTGATGTTCAGACGCTCCGCTATGTCGATCAGTCGAACGCGCTTGGACATTTGATTACCGAATCACCTGCGACACATCCACTATCGGGCTAACAAGGAAAAGCCTCATGCTTTACCGGTTAAGTTACTCTAAAGGCCACCTTAAAGCAAATCATGGTGTTTCAGGAGCAGGCTGACGCCCATCCGACTACAGCAGCATCACAAATCTCAGTAGCCGAAGGCTCGAGGTAGCCAGAGCGTGATCTGCGGCACGTAGCTGATGATCATCAGCGCGATAAGCATGGCTGCGACCATCGGCAGCAACGGCCTGATCACGCGCCGAATCGAGATGTCCGCAATCGAGCAGCCGATGAAGAGAATGCTGCCGACGGGCGGTGTGCTGAGCCCGATGCAGAGGTTCAGGATCATCATGATCCCGAAGTGCATCGGGTCGATGCCCAGCTCAATGGCGATCGGCAGGAAGATCGGCGTAAAGATGAGCACGGCCGGCGTCATGTCCATAAACGCGCCGACGAGCAGCAGGATGATGTTGATGAGCAGCAGGATGATAATAGGATTATCAGCCAGGGCAATCAGGCCTGCGCTCACGTTCTGCGGGATGTCGGCAAATGCCATGACCCAGGCGAGCCCCATCGACGTTCCAATCAGCAGCATCACGATCGCCGTGGTCTTCGATGTTTCGACCAGGATGGTGGGAAGATCACCCAACTTGATCTCCTTGTATATCATCCCGAGGACCAGCGCATAAAACACCGCTACGGCCGAGGCCTCCGTCGCGGTGAAGTAACCCGCAACGATCCCTCCGATGACAACCACGAGCATGAAGAGACTTGGCAGGGCGT
>CBFGYX010000281.1:0-3316 GCA_965653075.1 uncultured bacterium | reverse complement strand
CGCCGCGTCTCGGGCGCGGTTCGCCATACGGCCGCACGTTCGGGAAGGCGGTTGCCCCAGTCGTTATCCGTTGGTGCGCGCCAGAAGTTGGGCTCCAGCGGTTTCTGAATGAACTCGGTGCCGTCGAACTCGAGCGAGCTGAGCGAACCGTTCTGGTTGTTGAACACAGCAGAGAAGCTCGGTCCGACAATTCGCACCACCTCCGCACCTTGATCGATGTCTACGCGAGGATGCTCGTCGATTGCCACTGCCGCCGCCTCGGACCGAACGGGCAGTTCAAACTGTGCTTCGGCCACAACGTGACCGGCGGGCACCATGCCCTGCGGCTGCTTCCGGCTGAAGTTGACGTTTAGCAGATATTCGACGCCCGGCTCGGGGCGTGGCAGCGTGTAGCCGAGGCTTACAATTTTCTGCTCGTGCGGCGCATGCCGGATGTCCGATAACGAGCCCGAGCGCACGACCGCCCCGTCGGCCGTAATCTCCCAGTTCAGTACGAAATCGGCGAGATCCGTGAAGTCGTATTTGTTGTGGATGCGGATCCGGCCTGCGCTCAGATCAACTTCCTCGAAGCCGATATACTGGTAGACGCGCTTGACCTCGTGCAACGATGGATGCGGTGTCCGATCAGGAAAGATTAATCCGTTGATCACAAAGTTGGCATCAGAAGGCGTGCCTGGTGGGCCGAAATCGCCCCCGTATCCCCAGAATTCCTCGCCCGCTTCGTTCGTCGTGAGGATGCCCTGATCCACCCAGTCCCAGATGAAACCGCCCTGCAGAACTGGGTATTGCTCGATCACATCCCAATAGTCCCCCAGGTTGCCGACGCTGTTCCCCATTGCGTGGGCATACTCGCAAAGGATGAGCGGCCGGTCAGGATTCGACTGCGCGTATCGTTCGATGTCCCACACGCGCGCGTACATGGGCACGTATAGATCCGTATGACGGGGCAAAACCTCGTCGGTCAATCCCCACGAGTAGCCTTCATACTGGACCGGTCGGCTGCCGTCGCGGGCGTGGATCCAGTTATAATTATCCACCATCGTCCAGCCGTCTCCGGCCTCATTACCGAGCGACCAGATGATGACCGACGGGTGGTTCTTGTCGCGCTCGACCATGCGGACGGTCCGGTCATGGTGGGCGAGCGCCCACTCGGGCCGGTTTGCGAGAGTCTCATGCTGGGCGTATCCCATGCCATGGCTTTCGATGTTGGCCTCGTTAATCAGGTAGAGTCCATACTCGTCAGCGAGTTCGTACCACCTTTCCTGCTGCGGATAATGCGCGGTGCGGACGGCATTGAGGTTGAACTTCTTCATCAACTCGATGTCTTTGCGCATTGTGGCTTCATCGACGGTGTGGCCGGTCACCGGATGGTGTTCGTGCATGTTGGCGCCCTTCAAGTAGACCGCCACCCCGTTGACGAGCAGCTGTGCGTCTTTAATCTCAACGCTTCGAAATCCAATCCTGCTACCAATCGCTTCGAGGATGTCACCGCTGGGCGATCGGAGTGTCAGCACGAGGTCGTACAACTCGGGAGTCTCGGCCGTCCAGCGCCGGACGCCGGGGATCGTGCCTTCGAATACGACAAGCGTCGAGTCTCCTGTTGGACGAACAGCTTCCTTGCCGGCCAGCGCCAACGAACGACCGTCGTATACCGCATACTCGACCGAGTAGTCGCCACGCCTCCCTTCGAAATCGCGGAGTTCGACTTCCAGCCGCAGGGTGCCGTCGGCATAATCATTCGCGAGGCCGGCCCGCGCGAAATAGTCGCGGATGTGCACGGAGGGCGTCGAAAAGAGATAGGCATCGCGGAAGATGCCGCTCAGACTCCAGAAGTCCTGGTCTTCGAGGTAGCTTCCCGTGCTCCAACGGTAAACTTCAACGGCTATCTGGTTGGTACCGTCCGTGAGGTACGGTGTGATGCGAAATTCAGCCGGCGTCTTACTCCCTTCGTTATACCCGACCGCCTGGCCGTTAATCCACAGATAGTAGGCTGAACTCACGCCGTCGAAACGGACGAAGATCTCGCGCCCATCCCATTCAGGCGGCACGTCGAACGTCCGCTTGTATGAACCCACCGGGTTGTTGTCATGGGGGATGTGCGGCGGATTCGGGTCAGTGGGCGCAAAGGGATAGTCGACGTTCGTATAAATGGGATAGCCGAAACCCTGCACCTCCCAGTTCGACGGCACCTCCAGATCGGCCCAGTCGCTGACATCGTACTCAGACTCGTAGAAGTTGAGGGGGCGATCGGCGGGTCGGTCGGCGTAATTGAACTTCCACGTGCCGTTCAAGCTCAACGTGTGCGGCGAGGCATCCAGATCCCGAAGATGACGGCGTGCTTGCTCGGCATCAGGAAACGTGACGAACGACGCCCGCGGCTTCTCCCGATTGATGTGAACGACACCCGGATTCTCCCAGTGGACGGTGTCGGAATAGGCGAATGAAACGGGATTATGGACGCTTGCCGCCTGCCCCGATCCGGTACATGCAGCGATAGCTACGGCGCAGACGACTAATAGTGATCCGACAATCCAGGATGAAATATTCGGAGCTGGCATAGCGCAGGAGAACGGCGGCGATTTGGCGACCGCTGGGTGTTAGAAAAACAGTCGGCACATCGTCAGAGAGCTCATCGGCTTCTCTGGCACGTCACGCCAAAGCCCATTCTGGCGAAGAACGGCAATGTTCGAACCGAGGCCCATGAGACGCACTCCATCAGTAGCGTGGTCGCAACTTTGCAACCGCCTAAAGCTGCCGACATAAACTTATTCGAACGCATCGAACGATTTGACTACGCGTACGATACGGAGGCAGTGGAGTGGTGTCAAGCGAGAACGAGCGTGCGGCAGAATCCAGCAAATGATTCTCTACCACGCGAAATGAACCTCGGCCGGCATCGCAGTTAACGGACGTCGAACGTTCGATCCGCGAGCCAAGTCGAGTGGATCGTGCTTATGCCGGAGGCGTTCGTTGCAGGTTCGAGGCGCAGCGATTTCCACCATCTAGGGCAGTGTGTAACCGCCGCGCGACTGATCACTCAGCCGCTGCTCTGAATGTGTACGTCTGCCCGGGGTGCGTCTCGACGTCGTATTCGTAGAAGGCAGGGTATTCCTCGACGGCAGGCGCCGACGTTTCGTCGGACTGGTACTCCGGAGAAATCACGGGCTCGGGGATGTCAATGATCTGAAAGTGTGGATTGGGATTGTCGTCCGAGGCTTCCTGCAGGCGAATGCCATTTACGGTAGTGAGCTCGTTGCCGAGTCTGATCCGGGCGACGCCGCCGACCATTGACGTGATCTGAATCTTCGTGACCTTG
>CBFGYX010000280.1:0-3321 GCA_965653075.1 uncultured bacterium | reverse complement strand
TTCGTTCAGTGCGTGGCGGTATCGCGAAGCATGGCGGCGTACGCCCGGTAGATCTGGCAGGTCTCACGGCTGGGCCGTCTGTTTCGACAGGGTTAAGGGGATGGACAGGATTCGGAGCGGCGTTGGAGGAAGATTGAGAATGCACGTCCTGGGAATATCGCCGGCGGGGTGAGCCGTCGTTGACCTGCCAGGTCTTCGTTCAGTGCGAGGCGATATCGCGAAGCATGGCGGCATCGTGCGCCCGGCAGACCGGGCTGATCTCACGGCTGGGCCGTCTGTTTCGACAGTGTTGGAGCGTTGGATGGATGCACGTCGATTATCGATGATGGGTCTGATCGTCGCGTCGCCTCATCGTCGATCGTCCAATCGTCCACCGTCATGCAATCACAGCCACCACAAACCACAAACCCCAAACCACAAACCAACAACCGCCCTCACCATCCATCATTCATCCGCTTGATTTCTTCGATGCGGAAGATGGAGTTGACAAGTCCGAGGTGAGAGAAACCCTGCGGGAAGTTGCCGAGCAAGTTGTCTTCGTCGGGGTGGATTTCCTCAGAGTAGAGTCCGAGCGGGCTCGCGTACTTGAGCAGGTTCGATAGCTCGGCACGCGCACGGCCGATGTCGCCCGAGAGCGCGATGGCTTCGATCATCCAGAAGGAGGGGAGGAGGAAGGCGCCTTCCGGCCCGCCGACGCCGTCTTCGTTCAGATAACGGTACAAGAGCGTGTCGCGGCCGGCGCCGAGGGTGTCCACGCATGCCTTCATCGTGCTCTGAAAGCGCGGGTCGTCGGCCGAAATAAAGCCGACGGTCGGCATCACCATCACCGCGGCGTCGAGGTCGTCCGAATCGTATGACTGCGTGAACGCGCCTATTTTCGGATTCCATGCGCGGTCGAAGACTTCCTCGCGCACGATGTTGGCTTCTTTGATCCATGCCTCGATGTCGGCATCGGCGCCAAGCTGCCGTGCGAGTTCGGCCGCGCGCGTCAGCGCCACCCACGACCACACCTTCGAATAGGTGTAATGTCTCGACTCGTTGCGTGCCTCCCAGATGCCGGCATCCGGCTCGCGCCAGCGGCGCTTGACCTCCTCGGTCAGTTCGGTCAGTTTCTCCCATTCCATAATGGTCAGGAGTCCGCCCTGGCGATCGTATCGGAGCGCCGCGTCAAGGAGGCTGCCGTAAATGTCGAGCTGGAGCTGATGGGCGGCGCCGTTGCCCGTCCGGACCGGGCGCGAGTCTCGGTAGCCGCGCAGCGGGAGCTCGCGCTCCGGAAGCGACCGCTCGCCGCGTATGCCGTACATCACCTGGAGCGGCCCGCCTTCGAGGGCCTGCCCGAGCAACCAGTCGAAGTAGGCGGTCCCCTCGTCGATGTACTGTGCGTCGAAAAGCGCGCGCAGGATGAACGCAGAGTCCCGCACCCACGAGTAACGGTAATCCCAGTTGCGTCCGCCGCCGGGCCACTCGGGCAGCGACGTCGTAGGCGCGGCCACGATGGCGCCCGTAGGCTCGTAGATGAGCAGTTTCAGCGCGAGCAGGCTCCGCTCCACGATGTCGCGATAGCGGCCGTGGTAGGTGAGGCGGTCGATCCATGATCTCCAGAACGTGCGCACCTGCCATAGCCGACGGTCGCACTGGTAGCTGGCAATGGGATGGACGTGCGCCGCGCCCCAGTCCACGACCATATATGCTTCCTGTCCTGCTTCGATCTGCGCGGTGCCGTAGGCGTGACCGTCTCGTACCTCCATGTTGAGCTCCGACGAGAGCACCACCGTTTCGCCACGCGGATCGATGGCCTTCACGCCGTAATCCGAGCGCTGGATATCGGGCTTGAGGAGCCCATATTCGAAGCGCGGCTCGAAGATGGCCTCGATGTCGACCTTCCCACGAACACCCTCGATACGCCGATAAATTTCGGCCGTGGGCACGCGTCGGCGTGTGTAGGGCATGAAGTCGCGAACGCGTACCGTACCACCTGGAGCGTCAAACTCGGTTACCAGGACGTTCGTGCCCCGCTCGTAGCGCTGCCACGCCGTATACGGTCCTTGCGGACGGATGACGAACCGGCCCGCCGTCGGGTCGAGCAGCGAGCCGAAGATGGACGGACTGTCGAAGTCGGGCAGGCACGCCCAGTCGATCGATCCGTCGGCCCCGATGAGTATTGACGTTCGGCTGTCACCGATTACGCCGTACGCTTCGAGCGGCTTGAAATCGACGGGGCGGGAGGGATCGTATTGAAACTGAGCCATGTAACGGAGAAATCCGGCCGCGCAATGTCGGCCGCTCGATGCAGAGGAGGAGACGGGTGATCTATACGCGCCAACGCAAATCGATCCCGTCGGATTAGCTGCCGAAGATATCCGGAGAGCGGCTAAAGCTCAAACGACGGCCTCAATTGTATCCGCGCACACGCTGCTGTATCGAGGAAAGGCGGCCGTCGGTGCGGACGAGGCGCTGCGTATTCGAGTACTGCGCCGCCCGTCGACGAGCATCGTCGATACGATCCGAAGTCAACGGATGCGTCGAGAAGAACTGTGCCACAGCGCCGGGTTCGCGCTGATTTGCCGACATCAGCTTCTCGAAAAATGTGGCAAGCGCGTTGGGATCGTAGCCGGCCTCGTACATGAAACCGATGGCCATGCGGTCGGCTTCTCGCTCGTCTGCGCGGGAAAAGTTCGCCATGGCACCCGTTGCAGCCACTTGTGCAGCGATCTGTTGCACGAGGCCGGGGTCGCTGCCGAGCAGGATACCTGCCCCGACGTTGATTCCATACGCCGTCGACATCTGGCGCGTACCGTGCCGCGCCACGCCGTGTCCTACCTCGTGTGCGATGACGGATGCCAGCTCCGCCACATTGTCTGCAGCCGTAATCAGGCCGGTGTACACATAGACATTGCCTCCCGGCGTATTGAAGGCGTTGACGGCCGGATCGGCCACCACGTAGAACGACCACGGCAGGTTCGCCATGTCGGTTGTCGACACGATGCGCATGCCGATCTCTGTGATGTACTGCTGCACGTCTCGGTCGTTGACCAGCGTAAGCTGCCGGTTCAGCTCCGCCTCGATCTCCCTCCCCATCTCCCATTCGTCTTCAATCGAGACAAGGTTTACGGAGGCGCAGCCGGTGGCAAGGATCATCAACAAAACGGCGGCTGCCAGTGTGCTCAGCCTGCGAACCAACTTACTGGAACGCGGACGCGATGGTGTATGGTTACTCACGGTCATTCGTCCTCTCAGGAGGGATTCGGTTCATCGGGGATAAGCACTGCCTCAAGCGGTGCGGCACAGCAACATCACGTCTGAACCCGTAGGTCCCTGCTC
>CBFGYX010000279.1:0-3324 GCA_965653075.1 uncultured bacterium | reverse complement strand
GTGCTGGCGATGCCGTCTTCGAGCGTTACCTCCGGCTGCCAGCCCAGCTCGAGCGTCGAATAGTCGTAACTCAAAATCGAGCGCCGCTGCTCACCCGGCTTGGCCTGGCCATGCTCTTCCGGGATGCTCTCGTCGATGTTGTCGCGAATCAAGCGGAAGAGATCATTAACGCTGGTCTCTCGCGACGTGCCCACGTTAAAGATGCCGCTTCCGGCGTAATCGAGCGCCGCGGTGTTGGCCCGAACGACGTCTTTCACAAAAACATAGTCGCGGGTCTGCTCGCCGTCGCCGTAGATGATCGGCTGTTTGCCGTCCAGCATACGCTCCGCAAAGATTGCCACGACGCCGGCCTCGCCATATGGGTTCTGGCGGGGTCCGTAGACGTTCGCGTATCGCAGAATGACGTGGGAGATATCGTACTGCTTCTCATAGAAGAAGAGATATTTCTCCGTCGTCAGCTTCGTGATTCCGTACGGAGACAACGGGCGCAGCGCATGCTCTTCGTCCTGCGGCACATAGTCGGGCTCCCCATAAATTGCCCCGCCTGTCGATGCGAAGATGACCTTCCTGAGGCCACTCTCCCGGCCTGCCTCCATCAAATTCAGAAAGCCACGCACATTCACGTCGGCGTCGAAAGAGGGGTCGGCCACGGAGCGCCTCACGTCCATCTGGGCCGCGTGATGGCACAGCACGTCGAACCGTTCGCGGCGGATGAGATCGGCCGCTTCGCCCGACCGGATGTCAAATCGATGGAGTGGTGCCCGGTCGCTGATATTCTCTTCGCGACCGCCCGACATATCGTCGAGGATGTGGACTTCATGGCCACGCTCGAGGAATGCATCGACGACGTGAGATCCAATAAAACCGGCGCCGCCGGTGACGAGGATTTTCATGTGTGAGATGGATGAAATTAATTCTGCGGCATCAGCGTGACGGTCGAAAACCGCTCGGGATCGAAGAGTTCGCCGGCGAGCCGCTGCACGTCTTCTTCCGTTACGTTATCGATCTGCCCCAGGATGTCGTCGAGTGTAAAGTAGTGCTCATAGTACAGTTCGGTGCGGCCCAGGCGCATCATCCGGTTGCTCATGTTTTCGAGCCCGAGCATCAACGAACCTTTTACCTGGCTCCTGGCCTGATTAAGCATGCGGCGGCTTACGGGCTTCTCGGCGAGTGCGCTGAGCTCGCGGAAGATAAGCTTTACCGATCGGTCGACACGCCCGGGATCAGTTGCCATGTATACGCCGAAGTCGCCCACATCTGAATGCATGTTCGCGAATGAATAGATGCTGTAGCAGAAGCCGTAGCGCTCGCGGATGTTCTGGTTGAGCCGGCTCGACATGCCGCCGCCCAGGATGGTATTCAGGACGGACATCGTGGCACGCCGGTCGTCAGAGGCCGGCAGACCGCGTGTGCCCAGCACAAGGTGCGCCTGCTGGATGGGGCGTTCTTCCGAATACCGCTGCGGTGAGTAGCCGTTGATCGGCACGCGAAGTCGCCCGCGCGGCGCACGGCCGGAACGCTCGAACATCTTCGCGGCGAGGGCCACAACTTCTTCGTGATCCACATTCCCCGCAACCGCCAGAACCGTCCGATCGGGCGTGTACTGCTCGGCCATGAACGCCACGAGCTGATCTCGCGTGAGGCCGGCCACCGTTTCGGGTATGCCGATAATAGGGCGTGCAAGCGGATGGTCGTCATAAAGAACGCTCTCAAAGCGATCGAAGATGAGATCCTCAGGGGAGTCCTCATACATCTTCATCTCCTCGAGCACGACGTCCTTCTCCTTTTCCAGCTCCTTGACGGGGAAGTCGGGCTCCAGCACGAGATCAAGCACCGTGTCGACCGCACGCATAAGGTGCTCATCGAGTGCCCGCGCGAAGTAGCAGGTGAATTCCTTCGTCGTAAAAGCATTCAGATAGCCACCCACCGACTCCAGGCGCTGCGCGATGTGGTGCATCCGTCGCCTGGCCGTCCCCTTGAACACCATGTGTTCAATGAAGTGGCTGATGCCGGCCTCGTCGGCAGGTTCGTCGCGGCTGCCGGTGAAGATCCAGGCGCCGACGGAGATCGACCGTACCGATGGAATGGATTCCGTGACAATGCGCAGGCCGTTCGACAATGTGGTCCTGCGAAAGACGGTATTGGCGTCTGTGATTACTAAATCGGCCATCAGATTACTACGTATTACGCTGAGTCATGCAACGACTGGATGGCAGAAAAGGCGGAAGCCACAATTGGCCGACGCCTTCTCCGGACATCAGGTGCTCAGTGCGGATTAGTCGCGCCGACGGTCTCCTCGACCACCACCGCGGCTATGTCCACCACGGCTTTGACCTCCGCGCCCACGACCATCACCGCCGCGGCCACGATCGCCGCCACGGTTGCCGCCATCGCGCGGCCCACGCTCGCGGCGCTCGGCATCGTCTCCGTTTTCCGGCTTGGGCAGGAACGGTTTGCGGCTGAGGCGGAGCTTGCCGTCGGGGCGCACTTCGATCAGTTTGACCTTGACCTTGTCGCCCACCTGGACGTAGTCCTCCACCTTCTCGACATAACCGTAATCGAGTTCCGAGATGTGCAGGAGGCCTTCCTTACCCGGCAGGATCTCCACGATGGCGCCGAAGCCCTGAACGCTTCGAACGGTGCCTTCGTATTCCTCGCCCGCCTCGGGAACGGTCACGATGCCGCGGATCGTGTCGATGCCTTTCTGCGCCGCATCGCCACTCGTTGCTGCAACCGTGATCCAGCCCATGCCGTCACGCTCTTCGATCTCGATCGTTGTGCCGGTCTCGCGCTGGATGCCCTGGATGACTTTACCACCGGGCCCGATCACCGCACCGATAAAGTCGGAGTCGATGGTGATCTGTGTGAGACGCGGAGCGTAGCGCGACATTTCGACACGCGGTGTATCGATCGTCTGCTCCATGACGTCGAGGATGTGGAGACGGGCGTCGCGCGCCTGCGTGAGCGCCTGCCGCATCACATCGCTGGAGAGGCCGCTGATCTTGATATCCATCTGGCAGGCCGTGATACCGTCGCGCGTACCCGTCAGCTTGAAGTCCATGTCGCCAAGATGGTCTTCCGTGCCGAGGATGTCGGTCAGGACGGCCGTCTTGTCGCCTTCCTTGATGAGACCCATCGCAACGCCGGCAACCGGCTTGCGGAGAGGCACACCGGCTTCCATCAGCGCCAGCGAGCCGGCACAGACAGACGCCATCGACGACGAGCCGTTCGACTCGAGCACGTCTGCATTAATGCGGATCGTGTACGGGAATTCTTCCGGCGGCGGAAGCGCGGGCACTCGATGAGCACCTTATGCGTGCGGTC
>CBFGYX010000278.1:0-3331 GCA_965653075.1 uncultured bacterium | reverse complement strand
GTATACAACCAATCGCGGCCCGCCAGAACGATACCTCGAGAGGCGAGACGCCCTCGCTAAACGCAAGGCGCGAAACCGGGCCCAGCAGTCCCCAGCAGGCCGCGGCCAGCGCGATCAAGAGGGCGCCCGCCTTCATCGCGTGCGGGGTATGCGGCTCACGGCGGCGGTGTTTCCGGCCATTCGGTGCGGCGGAGCTGCGGTGCGTCCGGCTCACACCTCGACCTGCCGCGAATAGATGCGCGTCGTGTCTATCGTTCCGTGACGCATTCGCCGTTTGACCTCTTCCTCGCTCATCCCCGACTTCAGCCAGAGAATCGCTGCGGTATGTGTAAGACTGTGCGGCGTAACTTCTTCTCGACCCACTTTCGCCGCCTTGAGCAGACCACTGATACGGCCGCGGATCGAGCGTGTGTTCAGCCTCTTGTCTTCAGAACGCCGACCGTGCGAAACCACAAGCGGTTGTTCCGGACGGATCCTGCCGCGTGCATCCAGATAAATGCGGATCCTCTCCATCACCCTGTCATCCACCGGAACGCGCTGGTCCTTCTCCGTACGGCCTTTCCCTTGCACGCGCAGATACCAGCCCATGAGCGTCTGTTCGAGGTCGCCTATATCCGCTCGCGCCACTTCGATCTCCGAGAGTCCGGCGAAGAGCATCAGATAAACGATGGCGGCATCGCGCTTCTCCAAGGCGGTCGGCCCTCCAACAGCGTCAAGCAACGCCTGAATTTCGCCGTCTTCAAGCACGGCGCGCGTGTGCTTGGCGGGCCGGGCATTCCCCCGTACCGCTTGCGCCGGATTCTCATCCAGAACGCCGATGTCGACGAGGTAATTGCAGAATCGACGCAGCCCGGTCAGATACGTCGAAACCGACACGCTGCTCAGGCCGCGCTCATCCGACAGGTAATCGCGATAGGCCGCGGCCTGCTCCGGCACGAACTCGAACTCGCCGTCTCCCGCCTGCACCCACCGCTCGAGCTCGTTAAGCGTCCGCCGATATGTGCCGATCGACTCCTCACTCAGCTCGTCGGCCGACTCCCGGATGAAATCGGCAATACGCTTCTGGAGCTCGCCGTACGTCATCCTGACGCCATCTGAATCCGCACTTTGTTTCGCTGCTGCCATTACGGAGATCACCCGACCGGATACGACAAAACCCTCCATCACCGAGGGATATCGGTAATGAAGGGTTTGTCGGCCGAATAGTCAATAACGGCTCTAAGACATGCCGTCAGAGCTTCCCGTTGGGGTCGATGGCCTCAAGTATCCGGACGATCTTCTGCATGAAACTCGCCGCCATCGCGCCATCGATGATGCGGTGGTCATACGAGAGCGACAGGTACATCATGTGCCGTACAGCAATCACGTCGCCCATCACAGGGTCCTCGATCACGGCGGGCCGCTTCTTGATGGCGCCTGTCGCCAGAATGGCCACCTGCGGCTGATTGATGATCGGCGTACCCATGATCGAGCCGAGCGAGCCGATGTTCGTCACGGTGAAGGTGCCGCCCTGTAGCTCGTCGGGTTGAAGCTTCTTGTTTCGTGCGCGCTCGGCCAGGTCGTTCGCAATTCGCGCGATGCCCGTGACGTTCTTCTCTCCGGCGTCGCGGATGACCGGCGCCAGCAGACCCGTGCGGCCGATCGCAACCGCGATCCCGATGTGCAGGTCTTTCTTCAGCACGATCTGCGTACCCTCGACCGACGAGTTCAGCACCGGATGCTCACGCAGGGCCTCCGCCGCAGCGTGGACGAAGAAGGGCGTGAACGTAAGTTTGAACCCTTCGCGCTCGAGGAACTCATCTTTCTGCCGGTCGCGGAAGCGCACAAGGTTGGTCACGTCCACCTCGGCAAACGAGGTCACGTGCGCGGAGGTCGCCTTCGAGCGGACCATGTGCTCGGCGATGATCTGCCGCATGCGCTCCATCTCGACGATCTCGGTGCGGCCGTCGTAGCCACCCAGCGATGCCGCGCTCGGAGCCGCTTGCGGCTGTGCCGACGGCTTGCGCGCCGGAGCAGCCTGCGGCGGCCCGCTCTTCGGCGCACTCGGTGCCGGCGCCGACTTGCGTTCTTCGAGGTACTTCTTCAGATCGTCCTTCGTCAGTCGACCTTCGCGACCCGAGCCTTTGATTCCTTTCAGCTCTTCGAGCGTCACGCCTTCGGCCTTGGCAATCGAACGAACGAGCGGCGAGTAGAAGCTGCCGTCATCATCCTTGCGCGGGATGTCCGTCGTGCCCGCCTGTGCCGTATCGGCGTCGGGCTCGCTAACACGTTCGTCGCCGAGCTGCGCGGCAGCCGTGGCCGCGGCCGGTTCCGCCGGTGCAACAGGCGCTGCACCCTCCGCCGACAAGTCGGTCGTGAGTGTCGCAATCACACTGCCCACGTCGACCGTCTCGCCCTCCGGCACCAGAATTTGCTGGAGCACGCCCTCGGCCGGAGACGGCACCTCGGTGTCCACCTTATCGGTGCCGATCTCAAGCAAGGTCTCATCGAGCTCAACCTTGTCGCCCGGATTCTTGTGCCACGAGATGATCGTGCCTTCAGTGATACTCTCGCCCATCTTGGGCATCACCACTTCCACAATCGAGCCGGCCGATTCCACGGCCGCCGGGGCCGCGGCGTCCGTCTCCTCAGCTTCCGCAGCTGGCTCGGGTGCCGGCTCTGCTGCCGCCTTCGCCTCTGGTTCGGGGGCAGGAGCTTCAGACTGGCCGTCGCCGCCCGCTTCCACATCCGTCTCAATCACGGCAATGGCCGCACCTACGTCGACCGTATCGCCCTCGTCCACGAGGATCTGTTTAACGACGCCGCCCGCCGGAGAGGGCACGTCGGTATCCACTTTATCGGTACCAATCTCGAGCAGGGTCTCGTCGAGCTCGACCGTATCGCCCGGCTTCTTATGCCACGCGATGATGGTGCCTTCAGTAATGCTCTCGCCCATCTTGGGCATGGTGACTTCAACCTGAGCCATGACGGATGTGTTACGGAGATGTCATTGGATTTACGCGGCCAACGGCCGGAAGACCGGCAATATACAGATATGCGCCCTCGAACGAAGCGCTTCGATGTCGGCGGACCCTGTAACAACCCTTTTTGGCAAAAGTTGATATCAATTCCGCCCCTCGCCTTCGTTCCGCCCCGTCAATCGTCACGAATCCGTGCTAATCCCGGCGACCGGGCTGAGTCGCGATGGATGTTCCCTCCGTCCACGATGCAGGAAGTCCGGCCTGCCTTCATCCCACATACTCACACCATACGGCAGGAAACTCGATTTCGATCGGTCTGCTGATTCGTTCAGGTGCTGTTTTTGGGGAAACCGGGCACGGCCTCGCCGGCG
>CBFGYX010000277.1:0-3336 GCA_965653075.1 uncultured bacterium | reverse complement strand
GAACCTCCACATACGGCTCCAAAGGCCGCTGTCCTGCCATTAGACGACCGGGCAAAAATACCGGATTTCCAGTACAGTCGGGGAAGATAGGACGAACAGTGACAGGGAGTCAAAGGATCCGCGGCAATCGAGGCTGGGAGCGGGTCGCATTAACAAACTCTATACGAATACTCTCGGATATTGGCCGACTCCTGCCGGCGGGCGACGACAGCGCGGGCCGCATCGGCAGCTGCTGATGCCTGAGAATCGGCGATAGGCAAGATGAGCCATGTCTCAGGTTGCAAGGGCGCCGTCATTCGAAGCGGCTCAAGGCGATTCAGGACGGCACCACCTCGAGGAATATTCTGCGCGGCATGGATCGAGGTGTCTCTGTATGGACCATCCCAGACGAACGCACCGCCGTTCCTGTGGAGCGAAATCATGCACGCCGCGTATGGCAGGTGGTCCAATTTGAAGCCACGTCATCATATAAAGCACCATAAATGCCGCCACCCCATGTCATCGGCGTTATCGGCGGGATGGGACCGTACGCCGGTCTCGACCTCGTCCGAAAGATCTTTGATAACACCATTGCGAGTAGAGATCAGGACCATGTACCGGTTGCCCTTCTTACCTATCCGGACCGGATTCCCGATCGAAGCCGCTTCCTATTTGGGGAATCCGACGACAGCCCGGTGCCGGCCATCATTGATATCGCCGACCGGCTGGTGGACGCGGGCGCAACGCGCATCGCGGTGCCCTGCAACACGGCACACGCCGATCCTATTTACGGGCCGCTCACCGAGCGTTATGAGGACAATGCGAACGTACGCTTCCTCAGCATCATCACAGAAGCCGTCCATCATATCCGAATGACATACCCTGCGGTGGAACGCGTCGGAGTGTTGGGTACGCTCGCAACCATGCGGCTCGAGTTGTACGAACGTGAGGTGACGGCGGCGGGGCTGGAATATCTCGCTCCGGAGCCCGACGTCCAGGAGCGCGTCGTCAATCGAACGATCTACGATCCGCCTTACGGCATCAAGGCCCAGGGCAACCCCGTATCGCCGCAAGCACGAGCCGCGCTTCTCGAAGCCATCGATCACCTCACGAGCCGTGGCGCCGAGGTTGTCGTGCTCGGCTGTACGGAACTCCCGCTCGCCATCCCGGAGCGGGAAATCGGCGGCACCACCATCATCGACCCGACCACGGCGCTGGCCCGCGCGCTCATTCGCGAAACGTATCCCGAGAAACTAAGAGACGCCTGACTGCACGCTTGGAAGCAGACTTGAAATAATAATTAGTCCCACCTAATTTAGCATCGTCTAATATTTATACGAGGCGATGCATATCCTACTGCTGCTACTTCAGATCGTGCCGATTATCTCGGGCCGCGTTACCACGACAGATGGGATACCGCTCGAGAACGTGAGCGTACGAATCGAATGCTCGAGCCATGGTGCCGCCACAGATGCAGAGGGGGAGTTCCGAATTCGCCTGGCTGAGCCGGGGCACCATATCGTTGTCTTCTCGGCAATCGGATTTGAACCGGTGAGACGCGAGGTTGAGGTCGGTGCAGCCGGAAGGCGGCTCGACGTAGAGCTTGGGAGTTCCGTACTGCAGCAGGAGGAGATCGTCGTGACGGGCACAATGCGTGAGACCTACGTGTCGGATGCACCCGCCAAGGTCGAAGTCCTGCCGAAGGCATACCTCGACCGCCTGTCATCGTCCAACATCACAGGCGTGCTTGATTATGTGTCGGGAATCCAGGTGCAGAACGAGTGCGGCATCTGCTACACCAACAGCATTCGCATCAACGGGATGGATGGTCCTTACACCGCGGTTCTGATCGATGGCATGCCCATGATGAGTGCGCTTGCCTCGGTGTATGGGCTCAACAGTATCAGTCCGGCTTTCGTCCGACAGGTAGAAGTGATGCGCGGGCCGGCGTCGACCCTTTACGGGTCCGAAGCCCTCGCCGGCGTCGTCAACATTATTACTGAGCGCCCCGACTACGCGCCAAAACTATTCGTGGGGATCCAGACTGACTCCTACCTCGAAACGTCGGCCGACGTGGCGGGCTCATTCACGCGAGATGGGTTTGGCGGACTTTTCAGCGCCTCGGGAACGTGGATGCAGCAGTTTGTCGATCATAATAACGACGCGTTCAGTGACGTACCCAGTATCCGAAACCTGTCGCTCTTTGGAGCCCTGCAGCGCGGCCACGGCCTACCCGACAGTCGCTTATCTGCGCGCTTCTTTACGGAGGATCGCTTTGGCGGCGAACGCGGATGGACGCGCGAGAATCGATTCGAAGTATATGGCGAGTACATCGTCACGAACCGCTTCGAGCTGCTCGGAAGTCATCGGTTCGGCTCTGGCAAGCGCTTCAAGCTTGATGCGACGTACGACTTCCACGATCAGGATAGCTACTACGGCGACGCCACGTTTCTTGCGCGCCAACACTCCTTCGCATCCAACATAACGTGGGCCGGACCGCTCTCCTCGTCAACCGATCTCCTTACCGGCGCGAGTCTCCGGTATTTCAACTACGAAGACGACACGCCTGTCCGCAGCGAAGTTGATAACCGCGTGGTACCGGGCGTCTTCGCCCAGGTTGATCAAGCCGTGAGCACCTGGCAGTTCGTTTTGGGCATGCGGGTCGATGCCCACCGCCACCATGGCGTTATTCCATCGCCTCGATTCAATGTTCGCTGGAAGCCCTCGGACCTGACGACGATTCGCCTCAACACGGGCACCGGTTTCCGTGTGGTCAATTTGTTTACGGAGGACCACGCCGCCATCTCCGGTTCACGCTCCATTATCCTTGAAGACGACCTCGAACCCGAGCGATCGTGGAACGCCACGATCAACCTTAGCCATATCATCCCGTTTGGCACGAACCCGCTCGTGATCGACCTCGATATTTTTCGGACCGCTTTTTCGAACCAGATTCTACCCGACTATGACACGCAGCCCGGCGCAATTCTGTATCGCAATCTGAGTGGGCGAGCCGTGACGCACGGTTTAACGCTCAACGTAAGCCAGTCGTTTACGTCTATCCCCTTTGAATATTCTATCGGTATGACGCTGCTCGATGCGGTGATGCTTGAGCAAAACAGCCGCGATCGGATCATGTACGCGCCTGATTATCAGATCGTCGCGACGGCGTCGTATCGAGATCCTGCGACAGCCGTAACGTTCGATTATACAGCGCGCGCTACCGGACCGATGCGGTTGCCCGAGTACGCGCCTCCGTTCGAACGACCGACTCGCTCATCGACTTACGCCGTCCATAACCTCCGGCTGACGCGCAAACTGGTTCATTATGAAAATCAGAATTCCCACCGCGACATC
>CBFGYX010000276.1:0-3341 GCA_965653075.1 uncultured bacterium | reverse complement strand
GGCATCCGTCGGCAACGGCGGTGGTATGAGAATCGTAGGGGCAAGGCATCCGCCGGGCAAGGAGCGGCGGTTGTAGCTATGGCGTAGGTGAAATACACCGCAACGATGTGGATGCCGAAGATGCCTTGCCCGTCCGGTGGGCCAATCGACGGCTTTTTCGACGAGCGAACGCAAATGTTCGCGATTCTCGGCAATGCGGGACGAACGTGCGGTCGCCCCTCCCCTTGATCCCCTCCCCGTCCGGGGAGGGGACGGGTGCTGTTTTTTTGCGGGGGGCGGCATCCTGGACCGGACGGGCGATGCCTCTCGTGTGACGATCGCCGAATCGTATCCTGAGGACGTGCCGCTGCGATCGATTGCGCTGCGGGCGACGGATGCATCGCCCCTACGGGTGCGGGGGTTTTATGGTCGTGGTAATCCGTGGGATCGGGCGATGTGCCGGCCTGAGCGAACGGGCGACGCATCCCGCATTCCTCCGACACGACGACAGAACACCGGCTGGTTTTGGCCCTGCCGCCGAGCGGTGGTCGTCTGATGCGTCGCCCCTACGACGGCAACACGACGACAGAACACCGGCTGGTTTTGGCCCTGCCGCCGCGCGGTGGTCGTCTGATGCGTCGCCCCTACGAATGGCGGCGCGCTGAACATCACAAAAGGCACAATCACAAAAAGCACAATCACAAAAGGCGCCACAAAACAAGCCGACCCCGCGGGTGCGAGATCGGCCGTGCGCGCTTGGGAGGATTCGAACCCCCGACCTTCGGAACCGGAATCCGACGCTCTATCCTACTGAGCTACAAGCGCATGAAGAGCAAGATACGCCCCGACATCGCCGTCTTCAATGCCGGCAGGCCAAGGGCGGTCGAACTTTATGCAAAAGCTCAGGGGCGGTTCCACGATTCACCATGCCGGTGCACGGCAAAACCGCCCGAAGTATCTTGCGGCGCCATTCCGAACGTCAAACCCCTCCCATGAGCCCCCTCTACACGGATACTCCCGTCCTTCCCGACGAATGGTCGACCGAACCCGTCCTGCTCGACGGCCCGGTCGAGCGCGGCGCCTTCCCGCCGTTCATGATGGCGATGGCCGCGCTAATCATCGCGTTCGTGCTGTTCCAGGTGGTCATCAGTCCGCTTGCTATCGTCGGTCTACTGCTGGTGCAGGGGCATCAGCCGGCTGAGTTGCTGGCCGAGTTTGAGGTGATGCTCCAGGTCCATGCCCGGACGCTTCTCTCGGCCAACACAATCGGGCAGGTACTCGGGCTCGCGCTTCCCGCATTCGTTCTCACGCGCCTCTCGTCATCGAGGGTCCGCTCGTTCATGCGGATCCGCCGCGTCGACCTCGGCTACGCTGGGCTCGCACTACTGGGCGTCGTGGCGCTTGTGCCGCTTGTGCAGTGGCTCGGCACCGTTAACGAGCTTCTGCCCATACCCGAAGCGCTCCGGCAGTTCGAGCAGTCGCAGATCGAAATGATCGAGACCATCCTGCGTATCGACACCGGATTGCTGTTTAATCTCACCGTCCTCGCCATCACACCCGCCTTTTGTGAGGAATTTCTCTTCCGTGGTTACATCCAGCGGCAGGCGGAGCGCGGGATTGGCGTCGCCGGCGGGATTCTGTTTTCGGGCATCATCTTCGGACTCTATCACCTGCGTCTCAGCCAGGTAATCCCGCTCTCCATCCTCGGTATCTACCTCGCATACCTCGCATGGCGCACCGGCAGCATCTGGCCCGCCATCATCGTCCACTTCGCCAACAACGCAATTGCCGTAATCGTTGCTGATTACGTGCGGCGCCGCGAAGATCTTAGCATGGACGCGCTGGATGGATATCAAATCCCATGGTATCTGGTCGTCGGCGGAGCCATCATCTTCGTCGCCGTGCTGGCCGTTCTTCATCAGCATGCTGCTGCCCGCGCCGAGGAAAACGCGGCCGAACGGGTAGAGCAGAGCCGACATCCCGAATAAATATTGCGACGGTACGATATGGCTGAAGGAACTGATTATGGCGAATGGGTCGTCGTTTTTCGTAGTGGCACCGATTACGAGGCCGACATCGTGCGCGACCGACTGGACGACTCCGGCGTTCCCGCCGTCGTCCTCACGCAGCGAGACCATGCTTTTAACCTCAACGTAGGCGATCTTTCGCGCGTGAACGTCCTCGTCCCGCCCAACCGCGAGCAGGACGCACTGCGCATCCTCGAAAGTGCGCCCTTCACGGACGCCGAGTTGGACGAGGCATCACGTGTTGCGGCCTCCAACGCTCCGGATGCTCACGACAAACAACGTGAGTCGATGCTGGATTCAGGATCCGACCAGATCAATCTCTCGGTGCCGGATGAGGATGATGAGGATGTGATAGATTGAGTCCGCCAAAACTATCAGACCGGCACACCAGTCCGGCACATTCAGCCTGAAGCACAACAGATCGGAAGAGCCAGATCACACGAGCCGGGTCGGAAGGGCAAGATCTGTTCGGCACACAGCTCACTGCTGAACGATCATCAGCCCCGATGCGTGCGGAAATCCAGCCGGCGCTGTCGTATGCTTCACGGCCTGATCGCGCGTTCTTCGTACCGGTATCCACCCACGCAGAACGCCGCCGGCCAAAATATCACCCCTCAACGCACCCTGTGAATCGGTGAGCAACGCCCTGCAACGGGTTCTCACGGCTGTCATCGGCATCCCGCTGGTCATCGGCATCATGTATGCCGGCGGCTGGTGGTTCGGCATCCTGGTGGCCGCCGCGGCCGTCCTTGCACAGTACGAATTCTATCAGCTTGCGCGGCGCACGGGCGCGCGTCCTTACGTCATCGCCGGACTCCTTGCCGGGGCATCGGTCGTCCTCACCTGGTTCGCCGGCCTCTTCGTCATCGTGGCGGGTGCCACCTTCGTCGGTGTCGTGCTCGCGCTGCCGTTCACCCTCGAGCGCGAACAGCCGATCCTCGACGTCTCGGTGACGATCGCCGGAATCGTGTATCCATCGCTGTTGCTCGGTGCGGCCGTGGCGCTGCGTAATGCGGAAGGGATTGATGTGGGGAATGTGGAGGCGTTCTGGCTGACGCTAACGGTGGTGCTCATGGTGTGGGCGTCGGATACGTTTGCCTACTTCACCGGGCGCTCGTTCGGAAAGCGGCCGCTGGCGCCAAAGGTGTCGCCCAAGAAAACGTGGGAGGGCACGCTCGGAGGCGCCGCCGGATCGCTGCTCGTCGGTATCATCCTGGCCGCCACCGTGGTCGACATGCTGTCGGGATTCGACATCGTGATGCTCGCGGTAATTTGCGGCGGACTCAGTCAGGTGGGCGACCTCGCCGAAAGCCGCCTCAAGCGCTCGGTAGGCGC
>CBFGYX010000275.1:0-3358 GCA_965653075.1 uncultured bacterium | reverse complement strand
CGCGAAGGTGGCCGCACAGTCGGCGCCGGCGTTGTAGCAAAGATTCTTGATTGATAGTCGTCGGAGGATGAGGCGCGAGGCAGGCCGGTGTCGCCGAGTGTGGCCGGCTCCCTTGCGTCTCATCCTTTGAACTGTTCTTACGGGCGTAGCTCAATTGGCAGAGCAGCGGTCTCCAAAACCGCAGGCTGCAGGTTCGAGTCCTGCCGCCCGTGCTACATTACTTAAGCCGAGCGGGGCAGAAGTGGTCTCCGCTGGGCGTCCCCTCGTGACATCAGAAATGCACGAATGAATAAGCTGACAGCGTACCTGCAGGAAGTCGTCAAGGAGATGCGGAAGGTGAACTGGCCCTCTCAGAAAGAGGTGCTCAGCAACACCGGCATTACCATCGTGGCGACGGTCATTATTTCGCTCTTCGTGTTCGCCGCTGACCAAGTTATCAGTACGGCACTCGAGTTTATCTATCGGTAGTCTCCAGGCGGTGCGCTCCATCGCTCGATTGTATGGCGCTTTCTAAAAGAGATAATATCCGCAAGTGGTACGTGCTGAGAACCTTCTCCGGTCACGAGAAGAAGGTGAAGCAGTATCTGGAGAGTGAGATCGATCGGCTCGGTCTTCAGGAGAAGCTGACGGACATCATGATCCCGACCGAGACGGTCTTTGAAATGCGTGGCGGCAAGAAGCGCACGCGTGAGAAGACCTTCTTTCCCGGCTACCTACTGATCAATGCACTGCTGGATCGCGAAATCCAGCACGTGATAGCGGGCGTTCCTTCTGTCGTCGGTTTTTTAACGACGGGAGATGAGCCCACGCCACTTCGCCCTGATGAGATCAACCGGATTCTGGGTAAGGTGGATGAAGCTCGCGAGATGGGCGAGCAGCCTGAGATGCCGTTCCGTACGGGCGACCCGGTCAAAGTTGTAGACGGACCCTTTAATAACTTTACAGGCTTCGTCGAAGAGGTCTTCCCTGAGAAGATGAAGGTCAAGGTCATGGTCTCCATCTTCGGCCGAAAGACTCCGCTTGAACTCGATTATCTTCAGGTTGAGCACGAAGAGTAGGCCTTATCTGAATCTTCGTCCCGGTGCTCGGGGTATCGCGGGAACGTTACGACGAGACGTTCTGTTCTTAACGGCTTCGATCTTGAAGCAGTTTTCCCACCTAATAACGCGGGAGGCCGGGTAAACCAGCCGTTCGCACCGCAATACGACGTATGGCAAAAAAGATAGACGGCTACATTAAGCTGCAGATTAAGGCCGGACAGGCCAACCCGGCTCCGCCAATCGGCCCGGCACTTGGCCAGAAGGGCGTCAATATTATGGAGTTCTGCAAGCAGTTTAACGCTGCCACGCAGGACCGCATGGGCCTCGTCTTGCCGGTGGTCATTACCGTGTTCGCCGATAAGTCGTTCACGTTCATCGTCAAAAGCCCGCCCGCGCCCATTTTGCTGAAGCGAGCCGCCAAGATCGAGTCCGGAGCCGGTGATCCGCTGCGCGACAAAGTCGGCACGGTTACCTGGGAGGATTGCCTTGAAATCGGACGGGTGAAAATGGAGGACCTGAACGCGTTTGACGAGCAGAAAGCGGCGTCGATGATTGCAGGGACGGCCCGGTCGATGGGCATAGAAGTAAAAGGTGCGCCGGCTGCCTGACCGGTGATTCCAGCTGTATTTTGATTCACTGCGGGAGTCGTGACCGACGTTTGCACCGCATAGATAGCACTAATGATGGCAAAACGTGGTAAGCGTTATACCGCCGGCTTGAAAGCCATTCAAGAGGCGGGGGGAGGTCCTTTCTCTATGGAGGACGCAGCGCGAGTTGTGAAGCAGACGTCGGGGGCCAAGTTTAGCGAGTCAGTCGACATCGATGTGCGCCTCGGTGTAGATCCTCGGCATGCTGATCAGATGGTTCGAGGCTCAGTAGCACTTCCGCACGGTACCGGTAAGTCGGTCCGTGTACTCGTCCTTGCCAACGAAGGCAAGCAGCCCGAAGCTCGCGAAGCAGGTGCCGAGCACGTCGGTCTCGATGATTACATCGAGCGGATTCAGAACGATGGCTGGCTCGATTTCGATGTGCTTATCGCTACGCCCGACGTGATGGGTAAGATCGGTCGTCTGGGTCGTTTTCTCGGGCCCCGCGGCTTGATGCCGAACCCAAAGAGCGGCACCGTCACGATGGATGTGGGCGAGGCCGTCACACAGGTGAAAGCCGGTAAGATCGATTTTCGCGTCGACAAGTTCGGCAATCTTCATGCTGCGATCGGTAAAGCCAGCTTCGACGAAGATCAGATCCGCGAAAACGCCGAGAGCTTTTTGCAGGAGGTCTTGCGCCTTCGCCCGTCTTCAGCAAAAGGTTCATACATCCGGTCGATTACGCTGTCAACGACCATGGGGCCGGCTGTGCCGGTCGATCGTGCCGCTGTCGTAAGCGGCCTCCGCTGATTCATAACGACAGAACAGTAAGAGAGAGGAAACTGTCATGGCAATGACCAGAAGTGAAAAGGCGGCGGCCGTTGAGGAGATCACAGAGCATCTCCAGCGTGCGAACACCGTCTACCTGACGAACTATTCCGGCCTGTCGGTTGCTCAGGCGAACGACCTACGGTCGCGCTTCCGTGAGGTCGGCGTTGAATTCCGCGTTCTAAAAAACACGCTTGTTCGTCAGGCGATGGAGCGCATCGGCGGCTACGAAGACTTGTTCGAGCACCTGCATGGGCCGACTGCCGTTGCTCTGGCCGAAGAGCCGGCAGCCCCGGCGCGAGTCATTAAAGACTTCCTGAGCGACAAGAGCAACGAGAAGCCTGAGCTCAAGGCAGCCTATATCGACGGCGCCTTTTACGGCCCGGGTACGCTCGACGTACTGGCGTCGCTGAAGTCGAAAGACGAGCTGGTTGCCGACATCGTTGGTCTCATCTTGTCGCCGGCATCCAATATCGTGGGTGCGATCCAGTCGCCGGCAAGCAATATCCTTGGCGCAATCAAGACGATTGCCGAGAAGGCCGAGGCCTGATTTTATCCGAATAGCTTTCCCGTAAACCTTAATACGCAGCGCAGCTTCGTCGGGAACGGAGCCGAGACCGTTGCTGGAAAACATCAAAGACAATGGCAGACATTAAAGAACTCGCCGAACAGCTCGTCAACCTGACGATTAAAGAGGCGAGTGAGCTCGCGCAGGTCCTCGAAGATGAGTACGGAATCAAACCGGCCGCAGCTGCCGTAGCAGTAGCCGGTGGTGCCGCAGGTGGCGATGGCGCCGGTGCCGCCGCCGAGGAGCAGACCGAGTTCAACGTTATCCTAAAAGGCCCCGGCGGCAACAAGATTGCCGCCATCAAAGAGGTCCGTGCTATCACCGGCCTTGGTCTG
>CBFGYX010000274.1:0-3359 GCA_965653075.1 uncultured bacterium | reverse complement strand
GCCTCGAAAGAGGAGCACCTCGAGTCAGTCGTGGAGGCTGCCGGCCTGGATTTGAGCCGCGCCGATGCCGTGGTGACCGATAGCGACGTCAAACTGAGCAAGCCGGAGCCGGATGTCGTGCTCGCCGCGGCGCGAAAGCTGAGACTTGCGCACGGTCAGTGTATGATGGTGGGGGATACGCCCTACGACGGCGTTGCCGCGAACCGGGCAGGTGTAGTGCCGGTGGCCGTGATGACGGGCGTTCACTCGGTGGATGCACTCAGGCGAAGCGGGATGCGCGGCTTTTTCGACGACGCTGCGGATTTGCTGGAGCGGCTGGATGAGGCGCTCGACATCGCATCGCCGGGGGAGGGGAGGCTGACGGATGCGTTTGTCGAGGGACTCGTGCGCGCGCTCGTGGAGGAGACCGGTGCAAGCGCATCGAAATGCGCGGCGCTCCTCGTGACGAGCACGGGCGAGATCGTTGCGCACGCTACGACCGACCGCCGGGCGCTGCGGAGTGCGCCTCTTGCGGTGCTGCTTGATAATGAAGCGGCTGTTCGCGGCGCCAGGGATTTGATTCTCGTGAGTCTTCGCGAGCCCGACCGTATGAGTCTGGCGGCGGCGGTCGAAGCCGGCATCGATACGATCGTCTTCTCGCTCGACGATGACGAGCGCGGGGCGGTGGAGGAGATCCCCGGGCCGCTGCGCGAACGATACCGACAGCCGCGTATCCTGAGGCGGATCCTGGCCGACGAGATCAGCGCGCAGATGCAGAAGAACAGCGCTTGAGTTTTGAGAATTGGAGGAGGTGAGGTAGCGGTTGCGTCGGGCCGTGCGTCCGGACGATGGGTGAAAGAGCGGTGGGGCAACGCGCCGGCCATCGGCGTCCCGGCTTTACATGGATGAGCGGCGGCGGGGCCGAACCCGGTTCTCCCCAAAACAGCAGGCTTGTCGGCAGACGTCGACGCTACATCCAGTGCGGGGCCGCAAACTCAAGCACCCTTTTGACGGCGCCTCCGTTATGAGCCGCAACCAGGCGGCGTCGTTCGGGCGGCAGTTGCTCGATTGGATCGTAGAGGTTGGTCGAAACCTGGCTTGATATGCGTGGGATTTCGGCCGGTAGTTCCTCTGCAAGCAGGGTGGCAATGAGGACCGCCCAGCTGCGCACGGTGGCGTCGAGGTTATAACCGCCTCCGAGTGTGAGTACGCCGCGGCCGACGGCGTGCGTATTGATGAGGTTGAGGATGCGGGCGAAGAGCGCGTGGAAGCCGCGGCTTGTGAGGCGGAGATCGGCGAGCGGGTCGGCCGTGTGCGCGTCGACGCCGCATTGCACAACGAGGACATCCGGCTGAAACCATGATAGCACGTGCGGCACCACGTTTTCGAATGCATCCATGTACAGGTCGTCGTCAGTGTCGGGCTCGAGCGGCACGTTGATCGAATAGCCGCGGCCGTCGCCGTCGCCGATTTCATGCGCGAAGCCTGTGCCGGGGTAGAGATAATGCCCCGACTCGTGCAGGCTGATGGTCATCACATTCGGGTCGTCGTAGAACATGGCCTGCACGCCGTCGCCGTGGTGGACGTCGACATCGAGGTAGGCTACGCGCAAACCACGGGAGCGGAGATAAGCGATGGCGATCGACAAGTCGTTATACACGCAGAACCCGGCCGCCGAGGAGCGTTGTGCGTGGTGCAGGCCGCCGCCGAGGCTGAGTGCGATTGAGGCCTCGCCGTCTGCAACGAGCTCGGCGGCGTGGAGCGTGCCGCCGGCGAGCAGGGCTGCTGCGTCGTGCATCCCGCGGAAGAGCGGGACGTCCGGTGTGCCGAATCCGAACCGCGGCAGTAGATCTCGTTCCGGTTTTCGAGATGCCTTCCGGACGTAGTCGACGTACTCGCGGCTGTGAACCTGCCGGATGGCTTCGTCGGGTGCGGGGCGAGGCGCGATGAGCGGCAGGTGGATGTCCACCGCCTCCAGAAGTTGCAGCAGCAGCTGTTGACGAGCTGGGCTGAATGGATGGCCGCGCCCGAAATCATAGCCGGCGTAACGGCTGTCGTATACGAAAGCCGTTGTCATCTTACCCGCGGCCACACGACGGTCATCCCCTGATCCTGGATTGCCCGTATCAGCGCGCGAGGATTGATGGTGGAAGTGCGGAGGACGGCGCTTCGCGTGCCGGCATCGGTCTCGTCGCCGTCCTCTTCGCCGCTATTATCTTCGCCGCTATCTTCGTACGTGAGCATCGAGAGAATGTCGACGCGGCGCTCCTCGAGCAACTGCGCCAGCCGCGCAAGGTCGGCCTGATCGCGGAATCGCACCTCGATGCGGCTGCTCGCGTGCGTGGCACCTGTCAGGCGGATGAGCGCTTCGAGCAAATCCGTGCCCGTGACGATGCCGACGAGTTCTACATCGACCTCCACCGGTAAGCAGCCGATCTTGCGCATCATCATAGCGCGGGCGGCTTCCTCGACCGGATCGATTGGCGAGACGGTGATCGGCGGGTGAGACATGACGTCGGCCACCGACGCCGAGGCGTTGAACGGTTGTGCACTGAGTCCGGACGTCGCGAGCCGGAGGTCGCGGTCTGTGACGACTCCCACGATAGCTTTCCCGTCAACCACGGGCAGGTGGCGTATACTCCGCTCTTGCATTAACGAGTAAGCGTCATCGAGGCGCACATTGTGCTCCACGCTGATCACCGGTGAACTCATTACGTTCTCGACAAGCACGACATTTCTCCGCAATTGTATGGATGTAATGTAAAGAAATGCCGCCTGATGAGAACCTCTTCGGACGATAGCCTTTGGTCGACGCGGTAAGCGAAACAGTTCGGTTGATCTGATGACAAAGCGCAACGTACGCAAGCGAAACCGTTTGAAGCGGCGGCTCAGGCAGTGGAAAGGCGTGGCGATCGTCTCTTCGGCGGTCGGTGTGTCGGCCATCGCTGCCGTGCCGTACGGGCAGCCGACGGATCTGCTTGAACCGGGCAAGCCGGGGCCGGAGCAGATGCTGGCGCTCACATTGATACCGCGCCAGGATGCCGCTCCACTGGTTGTCGACGAGACCGAGTACGATTCGCGGCTGGTAGAAAGTGGCGAGGCGAGCTTCTACGGAGCCGGTTTCGCCGGAAATCCTACGGCGAACGGGGAGACCTTCAACCCGGCCGAGTTGACTGCGGCCCATCCGACGCTGCCGTTCGGATCGAAGGTCCGCGTGATCAACGACGTCAACGGGCGCGAGGTGACGGTGCGGATCAACGACCGCGGGCCGTTTGTGGGGAACCGCGTCATCGATCTGAGCGAGGCGGCGGCACGCAAAATTGGTATGATCGGTCGAGGAACCGCGCCGGTGACGATTGAACTGCTGGTCGAACGGGGGG
>CBFGYX010000273.1:0-3363 GCA_965653075.1 uncultured bacterium | reverse complement strand
CGGCCAGTTCCCGCTTCTGCCGGCCGAGATGATCGACCATGATGCACCGCGATCACAACCCCCGGAAGTCGGCCCGACGGCGGAATACGGCGCCTATCTCGCTGCAACCTGCACAGGGTGCCACGGCCCGAACTATTCTGGAGGGAAGATCCCGGGCACCCCGCCGGTATTTCCGGAGGCCGCCAATATCACGCCGCACGAGTCGGGTATCCTTGGGTGGACGAGGGCGGAGTTCGTGGCCGCCGTCCAGGAGGGGAAGGCGCGCGACGGGCGCACCTTCGAGCCGCAGTTTATGCCGTGGCCCAACTTCCGCCACATGACGGATGTCGAGATCGAAGCGCTCTGGCAGTACATCCAGACATTGCCGCCTCGCGAGTACGGCAATCGATAGGATATCACCCGTCCCAACGGATTGCCACGACCGTAAAATCCTGACACCGGTCGGGTCGGATTACCTCATCCGTAGTTCCGGGGCACCTGTAGGGGCCTCGCATCCGAGGACCACAATGTGGCGTCAGGCCGGCACACAGCCGGTCGTTCTGTCGTCGTGTCGGCGGATTGAGGGATGCGTCGCCCCTACTTTCGGGAGCCCGTCGGGATGGCGTCAACGATTCGGTCGGCGAATCGCCGGCACTTCAGAATAGGGCGTCCGGCCGATGGGGAAAGGGCCGGCCTTGCGGATCCCCACATTCGAGAATCTCGGCACGCCGCCCACCGGGAATGTTGGCAGCGCGATGGGCGGTGAACCGATTGATCGGCCGGCGAGGCATCCGCGGCATCCAGGCCTGGTGTCACAACGCCTGCGTCTCGGCGAACGTCCGACCGAGCCAGTCGCACAGCGACTCAAGTTCTGCCTGGTCGACCTCATCAAACGCAGCGGGATCATCCGAGTCCACATCGAGCACCGCAAGAAGGCGGCCTTGCGGTGTTACGACAGGGACGACGACTTCCGATTGCGTCGTCGACGAACATGCGATATGTCCAGGGAACGCGTTGACATCCGGCACGAACTGCGTCTGGCGCGACCGCGCGGCCGCGCCGCATACACCGCGATCGAAAGGGATGCGCAGGCAGCCGTGGCCACCCTGATAGGGTCCAACGATCAGCAGGTCATCCGAAACAGCGCGGTAAAACCCGGTCCAGTGAAAGTAATCGTGCGCGCCGTGGAGCTCGCACGCAACGGTCGCCATCGCAGCGATCCAGTCGTCCTCTCCTTCAAGTAGCACCTCAATGCGCCGTCGTACCTCGGCGTATCTGCCGGCACGGCTCTGGTGGACGGCAGTAGTCTGGTTCTCTTCAAGCATTATCGGGCAGCGGTCGAAAGCAATCGAGTGGAAGTCGGCGGACCCAGGTCGGCGGCAACGGCGCGAGCTACTTGCCGACCCGACGCCATCGCTCCGTTCAGCGACGGCATGTGGCGGTGATCTCCGCACATGTACAGCCGCTCGCGAATCCGCGGCGATCCCGCTGGAACGACCACGTTCGCCGTTCGATCCGGTAGTGCATAGGGGAGGTAGTAGCTCCGCAGGTGGCGCCACGACTCCGCCGCTGCTCCAAACCATGCAATAAGCTGCCGTCGTATATCACGATCTGAGGTGGTGCCGTATTGAGGGTCAAACGGTACGACAGCTATCAACGCCCGTTGGTCTGGAGAGTAGGTCGGAGCAATGTTTGTTTGGACACTCAGCGACATAATGGGCCCGCGGCCGCTTCCATTCACGAGGAGATACGGCTCAGTGAAAGGCGCACGCGGGGCAGCGTAGTAAATGCACGCAGCAGCTACGCCCTTGGCGTCGATCGGCCGCTCAGCCAGCCGCGATGCCTCTGCCGCGGTGGTCGCGATGATGACCGCGCGAGCCTGGTGTATCGTACCGTCACCCAGCATCACGCGATTGATTTCGATCTTCTCTACGGTCGTATTCAGCAGAATGCGATCCCGCGGGATCGATGCCGCAATTTGCCGCGGCACAGCCTGGATCCCCTCCGCCGGGAGAGCCGCCCGCCCCAACGCGAGGCTCCGCATAAGAATCTCGAAGATGCGCGCACTGGTGTTCAACTCCGGATCGAAGGTATAGCTACCTACCAGCGGCCGGAAATATCGCTGGATCATCTCGTCGGAGAACCGCCAGCGGGATTTCAACGCCTGCCACGTGGGTATCTCCGGTCGGGCCAGTATTTCCTCCGGTCGGCTGCGGGTGAGCATCGTCCGCATCCATGTCAGGCGTAGGCGGTCCGCGGTGGTGCCGATCGGACTGCGGAAGGATCTTAGCGCCTCCCGGGGATGACGCACCGGATCGGCGAGTGTATGGAGCACGCCATCGTGATAAACCCGGGCACCGTCCATCACATGCCCGACGCGGAGGGCATGATAGTCGAGCTCCGAACGCGTCTCTGGATACGTGGTCAGCAGAGTGTGGAGACCACGGTCCAGCAAGAACCCGTTGACGACGTCGGTGCGGGCGCGGCCGCCTACGTCGTCAGACGCTTCAATCAGCAGCACGTCATAGCCCGCGCGGTACAAATGCGACGCACAAGTGAGTCCGGCTACGCCGGCACCGATGATGATTGCGTCACGCCTCGACATGCGATGAGAAATAAGAGGTCACAAAAATAGATACAGGCTGGATGAGCTGGAATCTGTGAGCCACCGGCGATGCAACTGATTGCATGTGAGCTCCCTTCAGCCTCTCACGGCTCCGGCCAGAGCACGCCGTCAATCGCATGAATGATGCCGTTGCGTGCTTCTATATCCGGCTCCGCGATTTCCACATTGCCGATGAGGGCTCCGTCACCTTCCCGTATAAAATTGATGCTCCGTCCGTACATCGTCTCAACCGACCCCGCCGCTTGAACCTGTTCTGAGGATAAATTGCCCGCGACTACGTGGCTCATCACAAAGTCCTGCAAGGCGCCGGCATGCTCCTCCGACAATAATTCGTCGGCATCGTACGTGCCGTCAATGGGCGCGAAAAATGTAAACGGGCCCGACTGCTCGAACGTGCTGCCGAGCTGAGACGCCTCGAGCAGCGTCACAAATCCACTGAAGCGTCCGTCTGCACGGAGTTCGCCGACGATGTCATTCCGGGCGGTATTCGCCTCCGACAAGCCAACAGGTGGCAAACTGTCTTGCGTGGTTATCGTGTCGGCCGAGATGCCGTCATCGCGTCCATCCTCTACATCCCTGCAACCAGCGGTGGACAAGAGTAAGATCAGCGTAAGCAGGGGTAAGTATACGGGCGTGCGCAGGGTCGGTCGGTTAAAAGGCATGGGCTGGGTTGATCTGGCGTTCATTCCGAAGTTGGGCGCATGAAGTTAGCCGCCAATAGGTGCAAGCCGCGAAGCTCATTCAGGATTATTACGTCG
>CBFGYX010000272.1:0-3363 GCA_965653075.1 uncultured bacterium | reverse complement strand
GAAGACGCAGCGTGATATCAAGGTCATTTCGGATGGTCGTCCGCTCCGCGCCGTCATTCCGGACCGCCGGGTCGAGCCGCGAAAAAATCGTTTCATATGGTCCGCCGATGAACGGTTGGACTCCCGCATGGGCACCGATCTCGTGCCGGCCGTAGAGGTTGGCGATTTGTATCGACCAGTCCGGGCGTGCGAAACGCACACGGCCGTAGAGTACTCGCTCGCGCTGAAGCCTGCTTCCCGGGTATTCGCCGGTGGCGCCTCGCCCCATATAACCGGCCGTGAGGTTAAGCACGCCGGTCCTGCCGAACAGTGTGAGCAGCCGGCGCTGCGCATGAAACGTCTCGACGTGCTGAAGCGAGAGGTTGTCCGTCTGATAGCGGATGCCCGTGATCGGCCGCGCGATATCGAACGTGCTCGTATTAAGAACGAGCGTCGAGGGTCCGAGCACGCGTACCGACTCCATCAATCCGAGCGGAATCATTTCGAGGGCCGTCCGGCCGGCCGTCAGGTTATCGTACAGGCGGCCGTCGCGAAGGACGCGCGTGTCGGTCGGGTCCAGGCCGTATCGGCTCCAGGCATCGGGCCAACCGGGCGTGCGGAATGCCCAGGTGAACGCGCCCGCCAGATCGTGCACATACTCGACGGGGTGTAGCACCGGTGCGCGAGCAGGTTCGCGGCGTCCGACGGCAGCGCCTCGATCATCCCGATAGAAATCAATCAAGGTACCCGGCGCTCTCCGAAGCTCCATGCGTCGAAGTTCGTCGGCGGAAAGAGCCGGGGCGAGCGTGTCGGCAGCGACGGTGTCGGCAGTTACAGTGTCGGGCACCGCAACGGCGGTCGTGTCAAGATCCTGAGCGGCAGCAGATGTCGTCCACAGCGTGAACGCAGCCAGCGCGAGCGTTGCAAGGATCTCGACGGGGCGTCGCATCAATCGGGGAAGAGTCCGAACAGGCGGCTGTCAATCAGGGAGATAATGCTCTGGCGGTCGTCATTCTCATTGACATAATCGTACTCGTCAACGTCGACGATGAGCTTCGGCCCCGCATCATATCGCTCTACCCAGTCTTCGTAGAGCTTGTTGAGCCGCTCAAGGTACTCGATTCGGATGGTCGACTCGAACTGCCGTCCACGGGACTGGATGTGCCGGACGAGCGTCGGCACCGAAGCCCGGAGGTAGATGAGCAGATCAGGCGCTTGTAAGTACGACGCCATGATGCCGTACAGCTCGGAGTAATTCTCGAAGTCGCGCTTGCTCATCAACCCCATGTCGTGCAGGTTGCGTGCGAAAATTTCGGCGTCTTCGTAGATCGTACGATCCTGGACAACGGAGTGCGGCAGGCCTTCGATCCGCCGATGTTGATGGAACCGGCTCGATAGAAAGAATACCTGCAGATTGAACGACCACCGACGCATATCGTCATAAAAATCGACGAGGTACGGATTATCGTCTACCCGTTCGTAGTAGGCCTCCCATTTGAAATAATCGCTCAATACGCGTGTGAGCGCGCTCTTGCCGGCGCCGATGTTACCTCCAATGGCGATGTACTTTTTGCCGACGCCCGGCGCCTTTTCCCGGCTCATCGAGAGTTCTCTTCTGGTCAAACTGTTGAACGGCAATCGAAACGCGGCAAGATACACAGGTAGTCGATGGACGGTTCGGGAATTGGAGGAATTGCCGCCTTTCAGGAAATCCTCGCGCCGGCAGACACATTGATCACGCGGGAATGCGGAGACGATTTCCGAACTTCCGCCATCATTACTTCCTACCGTTATGGCCGTCATGCCCCGCCAGATTTATTTTTACCTCGTCTGTCTGATCACGCTTGTGATGATCATCATCGGCACGGTGCAGATCGTCAACCGGACGATTGATCTGGTGATACCGCCGGAGCCGTACCGGCCGGTCGTCGAATACCCGGCGCGTGTGCCCGGTGACGAGGAGATCACCGGACCGACGCGGGAGGAGCGCGAGGCCAATGCGATGCGAGAGGAAGAGCGCCAGCGGCGCGAAAACCGGCGCAACGCCATCCGTGGAATGATCGGCAACCTCACGCTGCTCGGACTGGCAATCCCGATCTACTGGGTCCACTGGCGGCGCATCCGTGATGAGAAGCCGCAATAGCCGCCGGCAGTAGCGCGCGAAGACGGCGTTTTTAACGGGATCTCTCCGCGCCTGCCGTTATCTTGCGGGCTTTACGCGCAGACGTCAAGGTCATTGCAACGTCGAGTTAAGATCTGCTGCGCCGCCCTTATCGCGAATATTGTCGCCCATGTACGGAGACGCATACCGTCCGCCGACGCAGTTTTCGGTTTTCCCGCCCGTCATCAAGAACCTGCTGATCCTCAACGGGCTCTTTCACCTGGCGCAGTACGTCACCGTCGCAACGAACTCTGCACTGCTGGCGGGCATACTGAACAGCATGGCGTTGTACGCGCCGTTCGCGCCGGAAGTAGGATGGAGCATCTTTGGCACCTGGACAGAGATCCCCGGCTTCTGGCCGTGGCAACTGGTGTCGTATTCCTTCCTGCACGGCGGTCTCGGCCACCTCTTTTTCAATATGCTGGCGCTGTGGATGTTTGGCGTGCAGATTGAGAATAGCTGGGGCAGCCGCCGTTTCGCCATCTTCTATTTTACGTGCGTCATCGGTGCGGCGTTCTTGCAGGTTCTGGTGATGTGGGGCATGCCGATCCCGACGGTCGGCGCTTCGGGCGGTGTGTTCGGCATCCTGCTCGCGTTTGGAATGATGTTTCCAAATCAGCCTATCTACATCTACTTCCTCTTTCCGATCAAGGCAAAATGGTTTGTGATCGGCTACGGGCTGATTGAACTCTGGGCCGGTGTGACGGGCACTCAGCAGGGCGTAGCGCACTTCGCACACCTGGGCGGCATGCTCTTCGGTTTCCTGCTGATTCAGTTCTGGCGCGGTAAACTGCCGGTGAAGCCGCGGGAGCGAATGTACTGGTAGCGCCCCTCCGAGCGCAGCGGAGTCAGCGCGCGAACATGCGCCGGGCTTCTTCGAGGCGTTCGTGCGTGCCGATGTCGATCCACGGTGCGGTGCTGACGAAGGGCCGGATGACCTCGCCGCCGCGCGCCAGCCTCAGGTAGGTGTTGATGATGGAGAAGGCGCCGTCTTCGGTAAACGCGTCGAAGATGCGCGGCTCGATAACGTGGATACCGCAGAAATCGTAGCGCGTGGCGGGGCCGTCGGCATCGCGGACGAAGTTGTCGGAGCCCGACGTGGCGTCCTCGGACCCGACCAACTTGCAGACTTCAGTGCGCCGCGAAGGCGACAAGCTGGTCCTCAACGGCCGCAAGTGGTTCATCACCGGCGTCGCCCACCCGCTGTGCCGGCTGCTGATCGT
>CBFGYX010000271.1:0-3366 GCA_965653075.1 uncultured bacterium | reverse complement strand
ATCCGGCTGGGCGTATCGCTCGCAGGTATGCCTGTGGAGATCCTTACCTCGACACTCGAACCCACAGCGGGAGGCGTGAGCAATCAGGATCAAGCCGATTGGTTTGACGCCATCGTTGCCAACGGACATGTGCTGGAGGCTGTTTTCGATGGGGTCGATGCCGGTACGCAAACGCTTCAGATCTGGCGGATGGATGATAATGTCGTCCTCGAGAGGATCGTCCTCAGCGTAGACTGAGCATCAGATTATGGTTGGAGGAATCGGTTAACCGCCGCCTCCGGTTCTCGCCGCGTAATAATGCGGTCGAATCCGGTCGGACAGCGCCGATCGAGAGAACCGTTCAGATACCTGCCGCATCGAATTCGCGTTTGTGATGAGATTCTCTCTCAATCGATGCGACGCTGGTTATTCTTATTTCTATTCGCGCTCGGCTGCGCCGAGGTGCCCGAGACGCGCCAGAACCCCGACGCGCCGGTACCGGCGATGGAGCCGACGAACGTCTCGGCCATGCTCGGCCATAACCTCGATAGGCTCGAGGAACTGGCGGACCCAGTCTTGTTTCGGCGGCCCCAGTGGTGCTGGAGGCTGTTTTCGATGGGGTCGATGCAGGTACGCAAACGCTTCAGATCTGGCGGATGGATGATAATGTCGTCCTCGAGAGGATCGTCCTCAGCGTAGACTGAGCATCAGATTATGGTTGGAGGAATCGGTTAACCGCCGCCTCCGGTTCTCGCCGCGTAATAATGCGGTCGAATCCGGTCGGACAGCGCCGATCGAGAGAACCGTTCAGATACCTGCCGCATCGAATTCGCGTTTGTGATGAGATTCTCTCTCAATCGATGCGACGCTGGTTATTCTTATTTCTATTCGCGCTCGGCTGCGCCGAGGTGCCCGAGACGCGCCAGAACCCCGACGCGCCGGTACCGGCGATGGAGCCGACGAACGTCTCGGCCATGCTCGGCCATAACCTCGATAGGCTCGAGGAACTGGCGGACTCCATCGAAGCAGCGCTCAGGCCGGTGCCGTTGTTGACGACGGCCCAGGCGTCTGCGCTGCGGCAATATCCGAACGCGCGCCAGCTCGCAGCGGCGCGGCGGCTCGGGCTTGAGCAGCCGGTATCTCAGGAGGCGATGCAGCGCCATCTCGACGAAGGGCGCCTTGTGAGGCTCGAGGACAACGCGTACTGGACGGTCCGGCCGACGCAGTACGGCGAGCCGCTCGTGACACCCGATGCCTATGCCCTGCTTGTCGAGTTGGGCGAGAGATTCCAGGCACGCATCGCAGGATACGGACTTCCTCCGCTGCGGCTCGAGATCACGTCGGCACTCCGGTCGACGGACAACCAGGCGGCGCTGCGGCGGGTGAATCCTAACGCCGCACGGGGCGAAAGCACGCACCAGTACGGCACGACCGTCGACGTAACCTATGCAAGCTTTCGTGCGCCGCAGGATTCTGTCACGGAGTTCGAGCTTGAGGGCGCGCTGTGGCTCGAAGAACATCTTCGGCGAATGGAGCGGTTGGCGATAGAAACGGGTGCTTCCCGGATGGCTCTCGAACTGCGGGCCATATTAGGTCACGTGCTGCGCGAGATGCAGGACGAGGGAATGGTGATGGTGACGTACGAAGTGCTGCAGCCGGTCTATCACTTGACGGTCGCGAGGCGCATGGCGGAGGCCGACTAGCCCTCATGGCTGTGACGATGCGGCAATGCTTCCTTCACGTGATCACGATCAAGCCGTGCGGCGCATATCATGCGTCTGATCCTCGCGTAACAGACACGAACAAGCCATGATCACCCGAGCTATTGGCCAGGCCATCGACCAAGTTTCTGCGCTGGATGAGTTAGGATCCAGCCTCAAAAGCGCTATCCACAAGGCCGTGCTCAAGGGCGGCAAGCCCACCCGCAAGCTGGCAGATCTACTACACGGCACGTGGCTCGGGCATCCGCTGCACCCCGTCCTCACTGATTTTACGATCGGCGCCTGGGGCATCGGTGCCATGTTCGATGCGGTGGCGGTGGCTACCGGCGACAAACGATCGCGTAAGATCGGCAACACGTTCGCTCGCGTGGGCACAGTGGCAGCCGTGCCCACGGCGATTACCGGCCTCATCGACTATTCGACGGTAAAAAAGCCTGCGACGTCCGCCGCGACGCTGCACGCGCTAATGAACGACGTCAACATCGGCTTGTATCTCGTCTCGCTGCGCGAGCGCAAGCGGGGTAATTATGCGCGCGGCGTGGCCTGGTCGATGGCTGCCGTCGGGTTGACCTTCGCATCGGCCTGGATCGGCGGGTATCTCGTCTACGGCCACAAGGTCGGCGTGAACCACAGCGAAGCCTCCGGACCGGAGGAGTGGACGCCTGTCCTCGCCGCGGCCGACCTCCCCGACAACACGCCGAAGCGCGTTACGGTCGAGGATAACGACATCCTGCTATATCGCCTGAACGGAGAGGTTATGGCTGTCGATGCCGTCTGCAGTCACGCGGGAGGACCGCTCGACGAAGGCAGCTTCGACGGCTGCTTCGTCCAGTGCCCGTGGCATGATTCCGCGTTCGACCTGCGCGACGGCCGCGTCAAGCACGGTCCGGCGACGATTCCTCAGCCGGCGTATGCGGTTCGCGAGCGGGACGGTCAGCTTGAGGTTCGGCTGTCGACGACGTAGACGAGGTCTCCGGCATGGTGAAGGTCAGCGGTTGATCGGCCACGGGCGGCGCCGAGCTGTCGAGGCTGGAGTATTCTTCCGCCAGCATATCCCACACCACCAGGAACAGCGCGGCGATCATCGGGCCTAAAACGAAACCCGAGAGTCCGAACGCCGCCAGGCCGCCGAGCGTAGCCAGGAGTACGAGGTAATCGGGCATTTTTGCCTCCCTCCCCACCAGAATGGGGCGGAGGATATTGTCGATCAGCCCCACTACGAGCGCACCGCCCAGCACTAGAAAAATGACCTTGCCCCAAGAACTCACGGCTGCGAAGTAGATCGCCGCGGGAATCCACACCAACGATGCACCCACGGCAGGCAGTAGCGAGAGGATGCCCATGACCACCCCCCAGAACACAGAGGCGCGGATACCGACGGCCGCAAACATGAGTCCGCCGATCGCCCCCTGAACAGCCGCCACGACGATCGTGCCTTTGACCGTTGCGCGCGAGACATCGGCGAATTTGTCAAAGAGGCGTCGCTCACGATCATCGCCGAACGGTAATACGCGCACAGCGAGGTCGATGAGCTTCTGACCATCGCGGAAGAAAAAGAACAGGAAGTACAACATCAGGCCGAACATCACGACAACGAGCAGTGTGTTCTGACCCGCCGATAGCGCCTGCGATGCCACGTACTGGCTTGCCGAGACGGCAGCCGACT
>CBFGYX010000270.1:0-3384 GCA_965653075.1 uncultured bacterium | reverse complement strand
TCCCGGTTCATTCAAGTCTCGGTAGCGGAATCATTCAAGACGGCCATTTCTTGAGCCGCGTCCAGGTCTACGATAATGCGCACCCGCCAATCCAATTCGGCTGCGCCACAAATTCCGACCTGATCACCGCTACGAGATTTCCGGAAGTAATCAGCAGACAGACGCGTACCCTTCCGTCTGTTGCGAGGCCCCTCCTCACGGGTTGACCGCCGGCACCTCCTCCCGGGATGTGTAATCGCAGTTAGCCTAACCGGCACGTCTTCACCCCGGCGCCACACGTGCGCCCTTCAGGTATTTTCATGAGCTTTACCAACCTCGGACTTTCCGAGAACGTTTTACGAGGCATCCACGACACCGGATATACCTCGCCGACTCCTATCCAGGCGCAGGCCATCCCTGTAGCCACCACAGGCCGTGATGTCATCGGATGCGCGCAGACAGGCACCGGTAAGACCGCTGCCTTCGTCCTGCCGATTCTGAGCGGACTCAAAGGCAACCACGACAGCCGCAAGCACCGTTCGCCTCGCGCCCTGATCGTCACCCCCACGCGCGAGCTCGCGCTGCAGATCGACGAATCGGTTCGCACGTACGGCAAATACGTCTCACTATTCAGCCAGACCATCTACGGCGGCGTGGCCATTGAGCCGCAGATCAAGCGCCTCCGCCGCGGCGTCGACATCGTCGTCGCCACGCCGGGCCGCCTTCTCGATCACATGGAGCGCGGCACGATCGACCTGAGCCGCATCGAGATGCTCATCCTCGACGAGGCTGATCGCATGCTCGACATGGGCTTCATCCGCGACATCCGCAAGATCGTCGCCGAGATCCCGCGCCGGCGTCAGACGATGCTGTTCTCCGCTACGATGGAGAAAGCCGTTCGGGAGCTGGCCGGCTCCATTCTCAATGATCCCGAGTATATCGAAATCGGCGAGCGACGTAATCCGGCTGAATCCGTCTCGCAGCAGGTCTGCACCGTCACAAAGGAGCGCAAGATGGACCTCCTGCTGCATGTTCTGGAGCAGGAAGATGTTGAGAACGTCATCGTCTTCTCGCGCACGAAACACGGTGCCGACCGCATAGCCAAGCGCCTCAACCGGCAGGGTTTTGCCGCGACCGTGATGCACTCGAACCGCTCGCAGAGCCAGCGCCAGCGCGCGCTTGCCGGACTCAAGAAGGGCGAGTTCAACATCCTCGTTGCCACAGACGTTGCCGCGCGCGGCATCGACATCGATTCCGTTTCGCACGTCATCAACTTCGACACGCCCAACCAGGCCGAAGATTACATCCACCGCATCGGCCGCACCGGCCGCGCTGAAGCAACCGGAGAAGCCATCACCTTCGTTGACCGCAGCGAAGAGAATTACCTTCGCGATATCGAGCGCCATACCGGCAAACGCATCGCACGGAAGGAGTACGACGGCTTCGAGCACCGGGCAGAAGACCGCGGTGCGCGTGAACATACGGCGCCTCAAAACGGCCAGTCGTCGCGCCGCCGGTCGACCTCGGGCCGGCCGAACCACCACAAGAGCCGCCGCCGCCCGGCAAAGGCCTCTAACCGGCGCTAATAGCTTCATCCGGCGTGCTCAGCTTCGCTATAATCATCCGGTCGATCATTCGGCCGGATGATTTTTTTTGGGGATGCGCGTGGTAGCGAGGTGAAACACGCCACCGGCCTGGCATGAAGTGATCCCCCTCGACCGGGCAGGATCGAAATGATAAGATCATGGGTGTGTGGAGGCTTTGTCCGCGGAAGGCTGGATCCTATATTCTTTTTGTCGGGCCGAGATGAACGAGTGATATTATTGAATCGGCGGAAGGCGAGATGATGGAGATTCCGGCACAGATTTCATTTTGGGATAACCGGCTTCTGCACCATCATGAATTCGCGTCCGAATAGTCGCCCCTTTGCGATCGCGCCGCTGCCACTGACAGGCATCCTGATCGCAGCGCTGGTCATTAACACTTCGTGTGAATCCGTTGAGTTCGTCCGCGATCACGAGCGTGATCCTTCGGGATCTGAGTACCGACCGGAGCCCCCTACTGATTTCCGGGCAACCGCTACCTACGGTGCGGTGAATCTCGCATGGCAGGACATGTCGGGATACGAGCATGGGTATGTGATCGACAGATCGGTCGATCGGGGCGACTATGAGGAAATCGTACGCCTCCCGCCCGACACGAATCAGTATACCGACTCATTGAGCATTCCCTATTTCGAAGCGAACTATCGGCTACGCGCCTTCGCTGAACGGGATGGGAGAATCGTCGCGGACTCTACGCTCGAATACGCCGTTCAAGTTGGAGACCCGACGCCTCGTTTAAACATCGAGCTGGCATCAGAACTCGAGACACGGCTCAGGTGGTCGTATGTGGGAAGAAATGATTATAAACTCGAGATCGAACGCCGTGAAGGTTCGGGCGAATTTGAACCGGTCGCGATCCTCGATTATGACGCGCAATTTTATCGAGACCGATTTAGCGTCAAGACAAACACGTCATATACCTACCGTCTACGTGGCATAGCGGGTAATCGGCCTTATCCTGAGTATAGCTACGCGGGTATCGAAGCGCGTATCGAGCCGCCACGCACTCCCTTTGTTGACCCACAACCGGACTACGTAGACCTTAATTGGTGGCGATCCACTTTACATCGCGGCTGGATCATTGAGAAATGCATCGAGTCGACTGATGAGTGCGTCACGGTTGAAATCGACGCCACCAACACGGGTTCATATCCCGGCTTCAAAGACTACGACGTCGACCGGGCACACCGGTACCGATACCGGGTCAAGTCGTTGAATTCAAATTATAGTTCCGCGATCAACGTAGGGCTCGTATCACGGATACTTTTCAGACGGCTACTCTCGTCGACTACATCCCGGTATTTCAATGACATCGACCGTGCCGGCAGGAACATCCTGATGGGCACTACTGCAAACGATGTCGAGGTTATCAATCCGCATACGCGTCAGTCAACCTGTTCTTTTGCAGTCCGCTATCGCACAGGTGCAATTTCCGGAGACGGCCGGAGAATTGCGGTTCTCGCATACAACGAGGATGCCACTGCCATGGTGGTTCAATTCTTCGATTGTGAGCAAGGACAGGTGGGTGCCCGCTTCGATGTGCCGCACCTCGATGGGGGCCCTGCGCCGCAAATTTCAATGAATGAAACCGGCACTCGCGCCTATGTCGCAGATGCTTCCGGCACTCTGGCATACCATCATCAGTATGGGATCATCTGGTCGACCCGCGGTGACAACATTCCATCGTACATTGCCGCCGTCTCAGATCCCCTTGACACCTACCTGGTCGAGACGGGACCGACCGCGCTTCGAGTCCGGTCTTCATCAGACGGCGCTACGCTTTGGACGCTTCCGGTGTCGT
>CBFGYX010000269.1:0-3390 GCA_965653075.1 uncultured bacterium | reverse complement strand
CAGCGATCCTGCGGCCTTCGTCATTCTCTCCAGCATTGCCTCATCACCGAGACGTGATGCGACCGTGTCGGCGAGATCGGCCTGTAGTCTTGTTTCGGGTAGCAAATCTGCAGCGCCCGCCCTTTCCAGGCTCTGTGCGTTCTTGGTTTGATGATCCTCAGCTACGTTTGGGGATGGAACGAGCACCGCCGGTGTTGCCGTCACCAGCAACTCGCTGCATGTGATGGCACCGGCGCGGCACAACGCCAGATCGGATGCCGCGTACGCCAGATCCATCCGGTCCACGTACTTCATGAGCCGCAGCCGAGGGTGTTCGGTGATGCGCGGCCGGATAGCATCGAAGTACCGTTCGCCAGTCTGCCAGAGCAGGTAATGCGATTCGTCGGCAAGAAGCGAGTCGAGATGCCGCTCCACGGCATCATTGATGGCGCCGCTGCCGAGAGATCCGCCAAACACAAACAGCGTCCGGGCATCGGCGGGGATGTCAAAATGCGCACGGCCCGCTTCTCGCGTGGCTTCGAGCAGTGCTCGCCGCGTCGGATTTCCCGACAAAACGGTACGGCCCGCGGGGAAGTAGGGCTCGGCTTCCGGAAAGGCGATGTGAATCGACCCCGCCCGTTTGCCCAGCAGTTTATTGGTCATCCCGGCGTAGGCGTTCTGCTCCTGCAACACGATCGGCTTTCGCCGCAGACTCGCAGCCAGGAGAACCGGCCCCGACACGTAACCCCCGGTGCCGACCACGACATCCGGGTCGAAACCCTTGATGAGCGCCAAGCTCTGTGCCATGCCGCGCCCGAGCTTTACGGGAAACGACAGGTTCCGCGCCGACAGCGACCGCTGAAATCCCGAGACGGTGATCGGATGGATAGCGTAACCGGCTTTCGGCACGGCCTGCCACTCCATACGCTCCCGCGTGCCCGCGAACTCAATCACGGCATCCGGCTCGATCTCGCGCACCGCGTCGGCGATGGCGATCGCCGGGTACACGTGGCCGCCGGTACCACCTCCGGCAAACAGTATGCGAGGAGCTCGATGCGTCATGCCGTCTCGATCTGTCGTGAGATGTTGAGAAGGATGCCCACCATGATGCCGGTCGCGAGCATTGACGTACCGCCGTACGACACGAATGGAAGCGGCAGCCCCGTCACCGGGAAAAGTCCGCACGCCACACCGGCATGGATGAAGGCGTACAGCACCAGCATCGATGTAAAGCCGACGGCCAGAAAGAGCCCCAGCGGATCTGGCGCGTTTCGGGCGATGCGAAGAAAGCCTCGCAGCAGGATGATCATGAAACAGCCGATGAGTAGCGCCAGCCCGAAAACGCCGTACTCTTCTGCCACGATGGCGAAGATGAAGTCGTTGTAGGGCGCCGGCAGGAAATCACGCTGGATACTTTTGCCGGGGCCCACGCCGGTGAGGCCGCCCATCGCAAACGCAATCTTGGCCTGCTGCGCCTGGTATCCTTCGTCCTGCGCGCTGAAGACTTCGGCCTCCTCCGTGTTCGGAAAAATCTTTACGCCGAGATAGGCTTCCACGCGCGCGGCACGGTTCGGCGAGCCAAGTAAGAGCAGAAATGCAAGCACCAGACTCGCCGCCGCAAGTCCACTCAAATGAAGCGCGCTCACACGCCCCACGAAACACATCAGCGAGGCGGACACCACGACGAGCGCGGCCGTCGACAGGTCTTCAATGCCGATCATCACGCCGGTGACGAGTATCCAGATGAACAGCGGTACGAACGATCGAGCAAAGCTCTTGACGTACGTCTGCTTCCTCGTGAGAAGCACGCCGATGTATAATATCAGCGCCACCTTCGCCAGGTCGGACGGCTGGAAGCCGAATGCACCGATTTGCAGCCATCTCGATGCCCCGCCCGAAGTGATACCGACGACAGGCACGAGAAGCAGCACGATGAGCGATACGGTGAGCCCAAAGCGGCCCAGCCGCGCCAGCTTGTGGTAGTCGATGCGGCTGAAGATGACGACCATCGCCAGTCCCAGACCTACTCGCTGCAAATGCCGCAGTAGAAATCGCTCGGTGTCTCCGTCGGCCTTTGTCGCCGCCAGAAACGCGATGGCGCTGTAGACGGCCACGATGCCGATCGCACAGAGCAAGAGCACTGCCCAGAGCACGTACTTATCGGCCGGGTTCTGGGCGCGAAGCTTAGTTTGTATGGTTTCTAATACTGCCATCCTCGAAAGGACCTCACAAATAGCGCGTTACTTAAAGTGCCATCACGGCGTGCCGAAAGGCGTCTCCACGATCCTCGAAATTTCTGAACATGTCGAACGAGGCGCAGGCCGGGCTGAGCAGCACGATTTCGCCGGGCTTGGCCATCCCGTGTGCCACGCGCACCGCCTCATCCATCGAGCCGGCCCGCACGGCAAAGTCCACCAGGTCGCCAAGTGATTCTTCGATGCGCTCCGCCGCCGAGCCGATCGTGATAAGTCCGCGCACCTTGTTCTTGACCAGCGCGGCGATTTCCTCGTAGTCGTTCCCTTTGTCGATGCCGCCCGCGATGAGGATGACCGGCTCGCTGAAGCTCTCGAGCGCGTACCAGACGGCGTTTACGTTGGTAGCCTTCGAGTCGTTGACATACCGAACACCGTTTCGCTCACGGATGAACTCCAGCCGATGCGGGATCCCCTCGAACGTCCGCATGCTCTCGCGCAGCGGTTCGTTTGACACCTCGAGGAAGCGCGCGGCCATGGAAGCTGCCAGCGAATTGTAGAGGTTGTGTGGGCCTCGGAATGCGAGCTCTTCGTATGGCATGAGCACCTCCTCGTTATCGTTGAATCGTGTGACGATGTCGCGGCCGAAGATGAAAGCACCTTCGCCGACTTCGCCGTTCAGTGATATCGCCAGCCGCTTGAGCCCGGCCGGCACTCCCCGCTCGACGCGTGCCGAGACGACGGGGTCATCGGCATTGTAGACGAGACAGTCTCCCTCCCCCTGATTCTCAAAGAGCCGGAACTTGGCGTTGGCGTAACGGCCGAAGTCATTCCCGTACCGATCAAGATGATCCGGAGTGATGTTCAGCAGCACGCCCACACGCGGACGAAATGTGTCGATATGGTCGAGCTGAAAACTCGAGATCTCGAGCACCGCCACGTCCGACGCCTGCAGGCCGTCGGCGTGGTTGGAGAACGGCTCGCCGATATTGCCGGCGACGATGTGCGGCCGCTTTGCCGTGGCTAACACGTGACCTATTAGTGCCGTGGTGGTTGTCTTACCGTTCGAGCCGGTGATGGCCGTAATCGGTGCATCACAAAACCACGACGCCACCTCGATCTCGCTGTAAATGCGCTTGCCGTCGGCCACAAACTGCTCGATTAGCGGTGCCGTGTCGGGAATGCCGGGGCTTTTGACGACGATGTCTGCGTCGAGCGC
>CBFGYX010000268.1:0-3395 GCA_965653075.1 uncultured bacterium | reverse complement strand
CGACCCCGCTATTAATGTCAGCGGTCGCTCTAACCGGAGTCGCAGGAATCTTACCTATGAGCAGGTACAACGGCTCGAAGCGACGATGCAAGAGCCCGTCTTCATCTCGGTCCGGTCGTATTTCGGAAGCGGGATCGTCCGCTATGAATCGCGTGAGACCGATCCGAGTGTGTCGCTGATCGGCACCGACGCCAACGTGCTCGAGAACTTTTCGTACGAAGTCGCGCTGGGCCGGCCGTTCACCGATCAGGATGTGCATTATGGGCGCCCGGTTACGCTACTCGGTGCAACCGTTGCCGAGGAACTGTTTCCCAATGAATCGCCCCTCGGGAAGTCAGTCATGATGCAGGGCCGACGCTACCAGGTCATCGGCGTGCTCGAGGCAAAGGGCAACTTCCTCGGCTCGAATATGGACGACTTGCTGTTCGTGCCGATTACAACGCTCTTCTCTTCGTATGGGCGGAAGGACCGGAATCTCTCTTCAGTCAGCGTGCGGAGTGCCGGCATCGATCGGATGGGCCCGGCGATGGAGGAAGTGATCGGCCGCATGCGAACCATCCGTAAAGTCGAACCCGGTCAGGCCAACGACTTCGAGGTCGAAACAAATGACTCCATGCGAGCGATTTTCGACGCCTTCACCGGCGCGCTCACCGTGGGCGGTGCGGGCATCGGGCTCATCGCGCTCCTCGCCGCAGGCATCGGCATCATGAACATCATGCTTGTGTCCGTCACGGAGCGCACGCGCGAGATCGGCATCCGCAAATCGCTGGGAGCGCGGCGCCGCGATATCATGCGCCAGTTTCTCCTGGAAGCGTTCGTGCTGTGCCAGATCGGCGGGATTCTCGGCATCATGATGGGGATCGCCATGGGCAACCTCACCGCACTGCAGTTCGGCATTGCGGCCGCGATCCCATGGGGATGGGCAATCGCCTCCATCGTCATGGTAACCTTCATCGCGCTGCTGTTTGGCGGGTATCCCGCCGCCCGAGCAGCTCGCCTCGACCCGATCGAGTCCCTGCGGTACGAGTGATCCACGCGCTGTGTATCTTGCGCTCCGTTGATTTTCACTCAGTAACGGATTCAAATGACCACTATCGATGACGCCAAGCGTGCAGCGGGCGTCGAGGTTGCCCGGCTCGTAGAAGACGGGATGATCGTCGGGCTTGGAACGGGGTCGACCGCAGCGCCGGCCATTCGCGAACTCGGGCGCCGGGTGAGGGACGAAGGACTGCACATCACAGGCACGCCGACATCCTTCGCTTCAGAGATCCTCGCGCGCGAGGTTGGCATCCCACTTTGCGACCTGTCGGAGATCGACGCCATCGACATCGCTTTTGACGGCGCCGACGAAGTTGATCCGAACATCGATGTGATCAAGGGGCGCGGCGCGGCGCAAACGCGCGAGAAAGTTGTGGCGTCGCTGGCCCGACGCTTCATCATTCTTGTGGATGAATCGAAACTCGTCGATCGCCTCGGCGCCCAGATGCCGCTACCGATCGAGGTCATCCCGATGGCGTCATTCCCGATAAAACGAAAGCTCGAAGGACTCGGGGCGGAAGTCAGCCTGCGCATGGGTCAGCGAAAAGATGGCCCCGTTGTGACGGATCAGGGACTGTGGATCCTCGATGCGAACTTTAAGCCCGCCATCAGTAATCCTGAAGAGCTCGATCATGTACTGCTCACAACGCCGGGTGTGCTCGACCACGGACTGTTTCTCGGTCTCGCTACCGATGTTTTCGTCGGCAAAGCTGACGGCAGCGTCGAGTACCGACAGCGATAAATCCGGGCCGGCGCGCTAAAACGACGAAAGCCTCGCTGGGACATCCCCCGCGAGGCTTTCGTCTATACTCCGGCGCCCGGATGGCTAACGGTATGGCTTACCGCAGCCGGAACGTAATCGGGAGCGACATGCGGACCGGTACGGGCTGCCCACGCTGCTTACCAGGCGAGAACTTGGCCTGGGAGACGGCGCGGATGGCCTCTTCATCAAGACCGGCACCGAGACCACGTGTAACGACCGGGTCGACCACATTGCCCTGCTCATCCACAACAAACTGAACGAAGACGCGGCCCTCAACGCCTGCCTTACGAGCGATCTCCGGATAGCGGATGTTGCTCTGGATGGCAGCGAGACCGCCAATCAACTCAGGCATCTCTTCTACGATCACGAAGATCTCCGGCTCTTCCTCCTCAGCCTCTTCCGCGGCACTCGGCGGCGGTGGGGGCGGCGCAGCGGCTATAGGCGCCTCGAGGTCGAGCGTAGCGTCAAGATCGAGGAAGTCATCCTCGAGGATCTCATCGTTCGGCACTTCAATCGGTACCGGCGGACGAGGTGGTGGTGGAGGCTGCTCAATCTGCTGTGTCTGCTGAATCTCTTCGATCTGAACGATTTCCTGCTCCTGCTCGACGATTTCGAAGTTGGACTCAGTCCGCAAATCCAAGCGGAACGCCGTGATAAGCACAAGCAGGGCGGCGATCATCCCAACCTGGATGTACAGGGGATATCGACTCCTCAGATCGGCGCTATCTGTTTTCCGTATAGCCATTTTTTCGGTCCGCGGTTAAGTACGCAGTTCGCCGTAACGAACGATTGCAGCTGTCGAAGCCCGAAAGATACACTTGGTATCATCAAAAAGAAGCTTCGGTGCCGTCATTATGAAGATTTGTAAACCGGATTCTCGCTGTGGTTGTTCCAACTGACAGGATAACAAGCACTTAGCTGTAGGGGAATCCCCGGCCCGGGTCCCGGTTCAGAAAAAAGACACACCGACATCGCGAAAGTTGCTGCCTCGACGGCGCGGAAATATCGCCGCGGCGTCACCCCGCCTCCACCGGTTCGCGGGCACGCCGAAGACGATGTAACACGCGATACGCAAAAATTCCAGCGACCAGGCCGAGCGTATCAGCCAGTACGTCCCCAAGTTCGCCCTGCCGTCCGGCAGTGTGAGATGCCTGCAGGTACTCCGTCAGTATGCCGAAGGCAACGCCGCCGACAAATACAAAGAGCGATCGCTGCGGAATGGGCCTCCGCAAAGCCGCCATCCAAAGTAATCCGAGAACGGCGAATACGCCGAAGTGGGCCACCTTATCGGCATGCGGAACACCGGCTGATGAAACCATCGTCGCCGGCACGATCAACAAGATGAGGACGACTACGGTCCAGATTGCAGCGAGCGTCAGGCGTAATACCGACTTAAAAAATCGCTTCATCAAACAATAATCTCATGTAGCGTCGTAGGAATCATATCGATTATATCCGTGGCGATCATCGATGACGGATGGTGCCGCGTCGAGAACTGTTGCGATGCCCTTCCACCGATATGCATCGCTGCGGCAGCACCCTCGAATGGCGCGAGGCCCTGCGCGATCAGCGACGCACACAGACCACTCAGCAC
>CBFGYX010000267.1:0-3413 GCA_965653075.1 uncultured bacterium | reverse complement strand
AGAGTGTTACAAACCCATCTGTCTATGCTGCAGGCGATGCTGCCGGAATGGGCCCGCCGCTGACGCCAGTTTCGAGCCACGACGCAAAGGTGGTGGTCGGCAATTTGCTGGACGGTAATTCGCGTCGCCCGGACTACCGGGCCATTCCGAGCGTGGCCTTCACAATCCCACCGATCGCGTCCGTAGGACTAAGCGAGGACGAGGCCATCTCAGCTGGTCTAAAGTTCAAACGGAACTCGGAGAGAGCCTCGAATTGGTACACGGCTCGGCGTGTCGCGGAAAGCGTATACGGCTTCAAGGTGCTCGTTGAAGACGAGACGAACCTTATTCTCGGCGCCCATCTTGTTGGTCCTCATGTCGACGAAGTCATCAATGTCTTTGGCTTGGCGATGCGCCACCGCCTGACGATCGATTGCGCGGCGACAACTACGATGGCCGGTTGAGCGGCGACTATGATGGCCGGTAGGATCGGTTGTCTGGTCTGATCGTAGGGAGGGGCGCAGCCCCGACCGGAGAGCGGACCAGACAACCGGTGGCGATCTTTTTCCCCTTCTTTCGGGGGGCAGATCGGGGCTGTGGCGGGCGGTGGTATCGGAACACTCATCGAACAACGAGCGATGGGTTTGCGATGCCGGGCCACCACATTTCCGATCAGCAGGTATTTCTCTTCATGACCCATCGTCGCCAACACACCCAGGCCGTCGCGGCTGCCAAGGCCGGTATCAGCGAACGCAGCGCACGCCGGATCGAGAACGATCCGCAGCTTCCGTCCCAGAAGAAGAAGGAGCGCCACTGGCGCACCCGCGCCGATCCGCTCGAGCCATTCTGGCCACGTATAGAGGAGTTGCTCCAGATCGACGGTATCATTGCCGTCACGGTCTTCGAGACGCTCCAGGACGAGTTCGGCGAGGATGCTGTTCCCGATGCGATACGACGAACACTGGAACGCCGGATCGCCCGCTGGCGGGCACTGCACGGCAGCGAGAAGGAGATCTTCTTCCCGCAGCATCATGAGCCCGGTCGGCAGGGCCTGTCGGATTTCACGGTATGCGACAGTCTCAAGGTCACCGTTGCCGGCGAGACCCTGGCCTATCGCCTCTACCACTTCCGCTTGGCGGCGAGTGGCTGGGAGCATGCGGCTGTCGTGCTGGGCGGGGAGAGCTTTGCCGCCCTTTCGGAGCACCTGCAGGATGCGTTGTGGAAGCTGGGCGGTGCGCCGGCCGAACATCGCAGCGATTCCCTGTCAGCCGCCTACAAAAACCTCGACGCCGATGCGCAGCGGGATTTCACCCGAAGCTATGACGAGCTGTGTCGTCATTACGGCATGCTTGCTACCCGCAACAACCGCGGCGAGGCGCACGAGAACGGATCGATCGAAGGTCCCCATGCCCATCTCAAGCGACGGCTCGATCAGGCCTTACGCCGGCGGGGCAGCCGCGATTTCGTCAGCATCGAGGCCTGGCGCGAGTTCGTTGAGGCGCAGGTCGCCAGACAGAACCGGCGGCATGCTGCGCGCATCGATACAGAACGCAGGGTACTCAAGGCGCTGCCCGCAAGGCGAACCACCGATTTCGCGATGGCCACCGTCGATGTCACCCGCAACGGCACCGTCGCCATCGATCGGGTTACCTATTCGGTGCCTTCCCGCCTCGTCGGACGGCGCCTCAACGCGCATCTCTTTGACGATCGCATCGAGCTCTTCCTCGGTCCGGACAGGGTAATGTCCACGCCGCGTGTGCGGATCAGTCATCCCCACCGGGGGCATAGCATCGATTTCCGGCACATGATCGGTAACCTGCGCCGCAAGCCCGGTGCACTGCGCAACCTCGTCTACCGCGAAGCCCTCTTCCCCGATCACGCCTACCGGCGGGCCTGGCAAGCCTTCGATGCCCAACTCGATGGACGGCAGGCCTGCCGCGATGCCGTCGCGCTGCTCGATATCGCCGCCAGGGGCGACTGTGTCGACGTGCTGGCCCGGCGGATCGATGAGGCTCTCGACAGCGGGCGCTTGCCCGATGTCGATGCGCTCAGGGACGAGTTCCTGCCAACCGCAAGATCGCAGCGCGATGTCGCTATCCCGCCACCCGATCTGCACAGCTACAACAGCCTGATCGCCAGCGGGGAGGTGCACTGATGACCCGCACCAAGGATCAGGCCGCCGCCGTACTGCCTACCCTGCTGAAGGCCTTGCGCCTGCCGAGCATCAACCGCAACTGGAAGCGCCTCACCGACACCGCCGATCGCGATGGCTGGCCGGCCGCCAACCTGCTGGCCTCGCTACTCGAGATCGAGATGGCTGATCGCTCCTCCCGGCGCATCCAGCGCCATCGCGACCAGTCCGGCTTGCCCGCAGGCAAGACCTTCGCCACCTTCGATTTCGACGCCGCCCCCGGCATCCGCAAACCGCACCTCTTGTCCCTCGCCGCCGGTGACGACTGGATCGAGAACGGCGGCAACCTGCTGCTGTTCGGCCAGAGCGGGACCGGCAAGACGCACGCAGTTGCCGCCATTGGCCATGCCCTCATCGACACGGGGCGGCGCGTCCTGTTCTGCTCCACCACCGACATGGTCCAGAAGCTCCAGTCCGCGCGCCGCGACCTCAGCTTGCCCGCCATGCTCGACAAGCTCGACAAGTTCGATCTCATCGTGCTCGACGATCTGTCCTACGTCCGCAAGGACCAGGTCGAAACCAGCGCCTTGTTCGAGCTCATCGCCCACCGCTACGAACGCCACTCGCTCGCCATTACCGCCAACCAGCCATTTTCGGCATGGGACAACGTCTTCCCTGATCCCGCCATGACTGTCGCCGCGATCGACCGCCTCGTGCACCACTCGACCATCATCGAGATGAACGGCGAAAGCTACCGCAAGCGTTCCGCCGTCGCCCGCATCAACGCCGGCGATTACGACCCGCCCAATGGCGCCCCGGACCGGCCATCATAATTGTCGCTGGCTTCGCGCTCGGGAGCACCCTTGCTGAGGCAACGGGTAATTGTCGCCAGCGGCAATTACATGCCAAACCATCCCATGCGCTTCAAACCCTCGCTTCCGGCCAGCGCCAGCGACAATTACCCAGCGTCGTAATTGTCGCTCGACGGTTGCTCCTCGCAACAGCAAATGGTAGCCAGAATTCACCAACCGGCGCGGCCACCTATCGGCCATCAAAATTGACGCCGACCGGACACCGTAATCGTCGCGCTACACTCAGCGGGAAGAGTTTGCGTTGCGGGTAGCCCAGGACGCTTATCTCAACTTTCGCCGGATGTTTGCGCGCGTGCTTGCCGAGGCGGGCCCCAATTTGAGCGATGCGCAGCTCATGGCTCACGCGACGTTGGTCACTGCGCAGACCGAGGGCCTGGTGGCCTTCATGCGGCCGGACGATCCGGCAGGGCTGTCGGTCGAATCGATACGCG